>DATNFQ010000157.1:0-3087 GCA_035606295.1 Patescibacteria group bacterium | reverse complement strand
GGATCGACGACATCGTCCAGGACGAGGCGCGGCGCGGAGCGCATACCCGCGGGCGGCCACGCGAGACGCACTGTCTCGGCGTGATAGTCGCTGGGGATCCGCGCGTCGAAGCGGTTGTTGGCGAGCACGAGGTCGATGAGTCCCGGCGATGTGTGAGCGATCAGCGCGGCGACATGCGCTGACAGATCCAGCCCGGCGGTCTCGCCCTCCTGCGTCGCGACATTGCACACGTACAGGCGGGTCGCGTTCGCCGTGAGGATCGCGTCTCGGACCGACGGGATGAGGAGGCTCGGCAACACGCTCGTGTATAGGCTGCCGGGGCCGAGCACGATCAGGTCGGCCTCGGCGATCGCCGTGAGCGCGTCCTCGGACGCCTCGACATCGTCAGGCGTCAGCCAGACGCGGTCGATGCCTTCGGTCCGCATGATCCGCGACTGGCCGGCCACGGTGTCGCCCGATGCGATGCGGGCATGCAATGTCAGCGGCACCGCGCTGACCGGCACGACCTGACCGCGCACCGCGAGGATGCGGTTCAGGCGGCGGACGCCCTCCTCGAAGTCACCGCCCTCGATCGCGGTCATGGCGGCGAGCAGCAGGTTGCCGACGGCGTGACCCGCCAGGCCGTGGCCTTCGGCGGTCCCGGCGAGAAGGCCGTCGGCGGTCGGGAACCGGTACTGGAGCAGCTCGCTCATGAGTGGCTCCGCGTCGGCGAGGGCAGCGATGCAGTTGCGGATGTCGCCGACGGGCGGGATGCCCAGCTCCTCGCGCAGAACGCCGGATGAGCCGCCGTCGTCGGCCACGGTCACGACCGCGGTCAGGTTGCTGGTGTGCTCCTTGAGGCCGCGAAGAAGCGCCGACAGTCCGGTACCACCCCCAAGGGCCACGATCCGCGGGCCCTTGGCGAGGAACCGCTTCTGGTAGATCAGTTCGACCAGGGGCTGGTCGCCGTCCGGCATCCGCAGCGGGTCGGTCACGACCCGGATGACGCGGTAGGAGCCGAGCACGACCAGGCCAAGACCGAGCACGCCGACGATGAAGCCGCGCAGCGGGAACGGCAGGAATTGGAGCGTGATGACGTAGACGAGGCCCTCGAGTGGGCCGCCCGGCTCGAAGTCGCGCGATGCCTGGCGCAGGAAATGGGCGACCCCGACAGCCAGGAGCAGCAGGCCGAGGAACACGACGAGGAGCCAGCGCTTCACGCCGATGCCGGGAGTCATCCACCGACGCACGTTCATCGGTCGCCGACCGATCTCATGTGCGCTCGAGCTCACGGTGGAAGACCGTCACCGGCCCGAAGTCACGCTCCCGGAGCCACTCCGCGAGGACCTCGGCCAGGACGATGCTTCGGTGATACCCGCCGGTGCAGCCGAGGCCGATCGTGAGGCGCGTCTTGCCCTCTTCGACGTAGGACGGGATCGTGAAGTCGAGGAACCCCTCGAGCAGCTCGATGAACTTGTTGGCCTTCGGCTGGGCCATCACGTACTCGCGGACCTCGGGCGTGAGACCGGAGTGCGGACGGAGCGCGTCGACGTAGTACGGGTTCGGGATGAACCGGACGTCGAAGACGAGGTCGGACTCGAGCGGGATACCGAACTTGTAGCCGAACGTGATGAGCTGGACCGCCAGCTGATCCGGGCGGGTCGCCGTCGCAAGCTGCGCGAACAAACGCTCGCGCAATTGCCGCAGCGACAGGTCCGACGTGTCGACGATGACATCGGCCTCCGCGCGGATCGGGTCCAGGAGCCGCCGCTCCTCGGCGATCGAGCTCGCGATGCCGCGCTCATCGCTCAAGGGATGCCGATGCCGCGTCTCGCTGAACCGCCGGATCAGGACGTCGTCGCGTGCCTCGAGGAAGACGGTCGTCGGGACGATGCCCCGGCCCTCGAGCGCACCGCGCATCGCGCCCAGCGCCATCTCGGGATTGCCCGCACGCACGTCCAGCACGATCGCGACGCGGGCGAAGCGGTCGGGATCATCGGATACGACCTCCGCGAGCTCGGGCAACAGCTCGCCGGGCAGGTTGTCGACGACCATGTAGCCCAGGTCCTCGAAGAGCTTGGCGGCGGCGGTCTTCCCTCCCCCGGAGAGACCCGACAGGATCACGACCGCCTGCTCGGCGGGCGCCTCCGTGACCGGCTGGCCGGTCGCTTCGGTCACCGCCCCGTCCGCTTGATGACCTGCACCGTCACCTCGAAGAGGACATACATCGTCAGGCCGAGCACCACCGGACTCACGATGTCGGTCCCGGGTGTGATCACGGCCGCGATGACGGCGATACCAAGGATCACGTAGCGGCGATAGGCCGACAGGCGTTCCGAGGTCAGGATGCCGACCCGCGAGAGGCCGAACATCAGGATCGGGAACTCCATGACGAGACCGAAGGCCAGGAACATCGTCGTGACGAAGTCGAAATACGGTCCCGCCGCGATGTTCGCGACGAGCTTGTCATCCGTGAAGCTCAGGAGGAAGTTGACGGCGTACGGCAGGACGAATCGCGCGAGCGCCACCCCGATCGCGAAGAAGACCAGCGCAAGCGGGATCCATGGCCGCACCGTGCGGCGCTCGGCGGCGGTCAGCCCGGGAGCGATGAACGCCCAGACCTGGTAGAGCAGCACCGGCATCGCGATGATGATCCCGATGACGACGGCGATCCGGAGCTGGATCGCGAAGCCGTCGCCCGGGCCGAGGACCTGCGCCTGCCCGTTCGGGAGCGGTTCCAGAAGGAAGTTGCGGACGACCGGGGCGAAGTAGAACCCGATGGCTGTCCCGATGGCGATGACGACGATGCACTTGACGAGCCGGTCACGAAGCTCGCTGAGGTGATCGACCAGCGTCATGACCGATTCCTCGGGCATGCCGGCATCGCCCGTCGGCGGGACAGGGTCAGATGGGATGACGCCGGAGGCCGGTTCGCGAAGGGTGTCGGCGTCGGCCATCAGGGGCGCGGAGCGCCGGACCTAGTTCGAGTTGGAAGCCGGCTCGCTCGAAGTCGCGGGCGCAGCCTGGGCCGTGGGGGCAGCCGGGGCCACGGGCGCAGCCGGCGCGTCGACCGCGGGCGGCGCAACGGGGGCGGCCGCGGCGGGTGGG
>DATNFQ010000156.1:0-6635 GCA_035606295.1 Patescibacteria group bacterium | reverse complement strand
CCCAACACACTCCTCATCGCCGCCATCGGCGTCGTGATCTTCATCGGAGCTGTGCTTCTCCTCGTTGCGATCGTCAGGTCGGAGAACGTCGCGCGACGACTCGGCACCATCCTCGATCGGGTCGTGCACCGGATCTGGCCGCTGTTCCACAAGCAGCCACCTTCGGGCATCGTCGCCGGTGTCCTCCAGCTGCGGGTGGAGTCGAAGGACACCCTGTCGCGGGCCGGGGTCCCGGCATTCGGCGCGGCCCTTCTCGCCAAGCTCGCCTGGCTCCTGGTTCTCGAGGTCTGCCTCTGGAGCGTCGGGTTAGGACCCGATGCCCTTCCGATTCCTGTCGTCATGACCGCGATGGCCGTGGTCGCCATCGTGGCGATGGTCCCGATCACGCCTGGAGCGATCGGGATCACGGAGGTCGCATACATCGGGATCCTGTCCGCGGTGACGGGTCCGGGGGCGGCCGACCAGATCACGGCCGCCGTCATGCTCTTCCGGATCGCCCAGTGGCTGGCTCCGATCCCGATCGGCTGGGCGCTGCTGCTGGTCATGCGCCGCGGTCATTGGGGCGATCTCCTCAGCCCTGGTGACCCCGGGACCCCGGCCGCCGTCGACGAGGCAGCCGTTGTCCCCTGACGTCCTGTTAACCCAAAAGGGGGACGATAGGGGCGACGCGTCCGGAGGCATGACGCAGGGCGGACGCGACGTCAGGAGGTCCACCGATGACCCAGGCAACACAGACCACGCTCGATCGACCCGTATGGGTGGATCTCGGCGCCAAGGACGCCGGCGCCGCGCGCGAGTTCTACGAGAAGCTGTTCGGCTGGCAGATCGACGTGAACCCCGATCCGATGTACGGCGGCTATGCCCTGGCGAAGGTGGATGGCGTCGACGCCGCCGGCATCGGGCCGACGCAGTCACCGGATCAGCCGTCGATGTGGTCGATCTACATCGGCACCGATGACGTCGACCGACTGGCCGAGAAGGTCACAGCGGCCGGAGGGGTGGTCATCGCGCCACCGTTCGACGTCGGCGATCAGGGCCGGATGGCCGTGTTCATGGACCCGACAGGCGCCCAGATCTCGGCGTGGCAAGGGACCCGGATGGGCGGATTCCAGACGACCGGCGTCAACGCCTACGGCTGGTCCGAACTGACGACGGCCGACATCGAGCGCGCGTTGACGTTCTATCGGGACGTGTTCGGCTGGGAGAGTCGGCGATCACCGATGCCCGGTGGCCCGGACTACATCGAGTTCCTGCTCGATGGCGAAAGCCTCGCCGGGGCCTGGGCGATGGATCCCGCCCAGATGGCTGGGGCTCGGAGCCAGTGGATGGTCTACTTCGCCGTCGACGACGTGGCCGCCGCCTTCCGCGCGGCGACCGACAACGGAGGTCGTGGGATCAATGAGCCACAGGCATACCCGGGCGGCGAATTCGCGATCGTGACCGATCCGGAGGGCGCCGCGTTCGGCCTGCTCAAGCAGGAGGCATCGCGGGACTAGGGGACCTGCGGCCCGTCCCAGGACCAGCGGCCGATGTCCAGGCCGTCGGGCACGTCGTCCGGCGAGACCGGATAGCGAGCCATCGCGCCGGTCGTGGCCCAGGCGAAATAGTCGTGAAGTGCTTTCGCGACGCCCCCGTCCTGGGCCAGGCCCGCATCCTCCAGTGCCTGGTCGAAGCAGGCGATCGCGCGCCGGTCCATCTCGTCGTGTTCGCCGTTGCCGCTGTGGAGGCGGACGACCGAGGTCTCGTCGCCGTATCGAGCTGAATAGGTCGGCGGACCACCGAGCGCCTCTGCCCAGTAAGCCGCGAGGCGCTCGGTGTGGTCACGACGGAAGCCGTGGCTGAAGGCGTGACTGACGACCGGATCGGCGAGGACCCGGGCGTGCCACGCCTCGGCCAATCGGCGCATACCCTCGTCGCCTCCGGCCGTCTCGAAGATGGACGGCCGCCGGTCGTCGTGGGCCGCCGCCTCCTCCATCAGCTTTCCTCGAGCACCTCGCGGAGTTTGGCGGCGAACGCGTCGGGCTCGCCGGTCTGACCGTACTCGCCGCCGAGGAACCCGCCGTGATCGCCGGGGAACGGGATCGCATCCGTCCCAAGTCGCTTGGCGACCTCGATGCCGCCGCGCTGAGCGAGCTCGCCGTGCGAGCCGGCACCGACGGCGATCACGAGCCGCGTCGGAGCCCGTTTGATGGCCTCGAAGTCGGGCTCGTACGTGACCAGCCAGCGGACGCTGTGGCCGAGCATGAGGTCGCTGCGGTCTCCGTCGTCCTCGGCCGGCATCCCGAACATCTGCGGGTCGGGTGCGGGTGCTGCGACGACTTCCGGCGTGAACGGCCCCTGGTGCATCACCACCTGCATGAACTTCGCCATCCCGTGGCCGAAGCCCTTGGTGTCGTACGCGTCGTAGACGGCCTGGGTGGCGGCCGTGGCCTGCTCGCGGTCCGGCACCACCGACGCCAGCGGGGGCTCGTGCGCGATCGCCGTTCGGAGGTCGTTGGGATGGTTCGCCACCAGGTCGAGCGTGACGACCGCCCCGCCGCTGCTCGCGAACAGGTCCACCGGTCCGCCGCCCAGCTCCGCGATGATCGCGTGGACGTCCTCGGCCTGCACGTGCGGTGTGATCCGCGCGTCCTTGTCGTGCGCGGTGCTGCGCTCGACGCCGCGCGGGTCGTACGTGACGGTCGTGCGATCGGGGAAATGCGAGGCGAGGGTGCCGAACCCGCCCGCGCCCATCGGCGAGCCGATCAGGAAGAGCGGCGGCTCGGTCGTCTGGTCATTCGGGCGAACGTCGTAGGTCAGGGTCGCCCCCGGCACGTCGAGCGTTCGCGTGATGGGTTCGGTAGCGGTCGCGGTCATCGTCGGTCTCCTGCGTTCGCCAAGGCGTCCTCACCAAGGATGGCATCGATCTGGCCGACGGCCTCCGTCAGGCCCTCCTCCTGACCCATGGCGAGGAGCTGCTCCATCGCGGCGGCGTCCGGGAAGGTGCTCTCGATCGTCATGCGCGTCCGGCCGTCGCCGATCGGCTCGATCGTGATGTTCATGCCGCCCGGCCCGGGCATCTCGCTCGGCCAGTCGTCCCCGAAACCATCCTCGATCTTCATGGTCCGCGGCGGATCGAGGTCGATGATCTGCCAGTAGCCGGTCGGCGTCGGGCCGTCCGGTCCGGTCATGTGGTACTCAGAGCGGCCACCGACGCGGAAGTCGTGCGCAGTGAAGGTGGCCGGGTAGGCAGGCGGGCCCCACCAGCGCTCCAGCTGGCGCGGATCCGACCACAGCTGCCAGACCCGCTCGGGCGACGCCTCGAACTCTGCGTCGAGCGTCATGGTCAGCGCCTCGGTGTCCTTGCGTACGGCAGTGACTGTCATCGGTGTGTCTCCTTGCTCTCGTCCGCGATCAGATCGGTCATCCGGCCGACCCGACCGCGCCACAACGCCTCGTACTGGTCGAGCAGGCGGCGGGCGACCAGCAGACCCGCGAGGTTCGTCCGGACGACCTTGCGCCGCCCGATGCGCTCTTTCCTGACCAGACCGGCCCGCTCCAGGATCGCGACGTGCTTCTGCACCGCCGCGAAGCTCATCGGGTAATGGCCGGCCAGCTCGACGATCCCCTCCTCGCTGTCGATCGCCCGGCGGACGATGTCGCGTCGGGTGGCGTCCGCGAGGGCGCCGAACATGCGATCGAAGTCTGGAGGGGCGACGTGCATGATACAACCATATGGTTGTATTTAACCGATGTCAAGCCTGGGCGACGAACCGGTAGCCGAGCCCTCGTTCCGTCCGGATGTAGGTCGGATCGTCCGGGTCGTCGCCGAGTTTGTCCCGGAGGCGGCGGATGTAGACCCGGATGTAGTCGACCTCGTCGACGTACTCGCGTCCCCAGACCTTCGCCAGCAGCGTCCCGTGCTGGAGGACGTGGCCGGCGTTCCGGACGAGGTGGTAGAGCAGCTTGTATTCGGTCGGGGTCAGGTCGAGCCGCTCGCCACGGAGGCGGGCTTCCTGTCGGGCGAAGTCGACCTCGAGGTCACCGGATCGGAACGACGGGGCGCGACTCGCCGGGGCGGGCATCTCCAACCGTCGGAGGACCGCCTTGACACGGGCCATGAGCTCGAGGTGGTTGAAGGGTTTCGTCACGTAGTCGTCCGCCCCGAGCTCCAAGCCCTTGACCTTGTCCATCGAGTCGTCGCGCGCGGTAAGCATCACGACCGGCACGTCGGAGAAGGCGCGGATCTGGGTGAGCACATCGAACCCGTTGATGTCCGGCAGACCGACGTCGAGCAGCACGATTTCGGGGTGATCGCGCTCGACGGCATCGAGCCCCGACTCGCCCGATCCCGCTCCAAGCACGTCGACGTCGCGCCATTGGAGGGTAAAGCCCAGACGGACGGACTCGACGACGTCGGGCTCGTCGTCGATGACGAGGATCTTCATGCGTCGGCGTCAGCGTCGTCGTCAGCGGCCCGGGCCGGGACGATGACCGTGAACGTGCTGCCTTCGCCGGGACGGCTCCGGACGTCGATATGGCCGCCGTGCGCCTGGACGATCTGCAGCGTGATGGGCAGACCGAGGCCGATGCCGCCGGCTGCATCTGGGCCGTCGCCGGCCGCGACGAAGAACCGTTCGAACAGACGAGCCTCATGCTGCGGCTCGATGCCCTGGCCCTGGTCGGCGACTGCCCAGGACACGTCACTGTCGGTCGACGCCACCGTGACCCGGATCGGGCTGCCGTCCGGGGAGTACTTCCCTGCATTGGAGAGCAGGTTGACGAGGGCCTGCTCGAGCCGGCGATAGTCGCCGAACACGGGAACCGGCTGGCTCGGGGCAGCCAGCTCGAGGGTCTGGCCGCGAGCGTCGGCGAGCGGAGCAACCGATGCGATCGCGGTCGATGCCAGGTCGCGGGCATCGAACCGACGCCGCTGGAGCTGGACACGCCCGGCACGGAACCGGGCGAGATCGAGGATGTCGCCGACGACGCGCTGCATCCGGGTCGCGTTGCGATCGATCGTGACGAGGAGTTCGCGATGTTGGTCCTGACTCGGCTCGACGGCCGGATCCAGGAGCAGACCGATGCTGGTCCGAACGGCCGTCAGAGGCGTTCGCAACTCGTGGGCGATCGTCGAGAGGAGCTCGGTCCGCATCTGCTCGATCTCGGCCAGCATGCCCGCCTGATCGGGATCCGCGGCCAACGCCGCGCCGCGGAGGCGCTCGCCGAGAGGCGTCAGGTGATATCGCGTTCCCACGGGGGTGGAGTCGGGACGCGCCAGACCGAGGTCGCACAATTCCTCGAGACGATCCCGCGCGGTGGCGTCATCGACGACCGCGTCATGCGTGCTGAACCTCGTGACGAGCTCGGAAGGGGTCACCCCGTCGCCCAAGAGCGCCAGCGCAGCGCCAGCCAATGGAGAGGGGGTCCGCACAGATGACATCGATGGCCAGCATACGCGGGGACCGGGTGGTCACCGGGTCGTGACGAGCTCGCGGTCCCGACTCGATGGGACGTGTTCCGCCACGCTCTCCACGTCGAGGCATTCGCGGACCTGATCTCCGTCGGTCTCCTGATCGTACGAGCAGATGCAGGGCCCGTCCGCCACGCAGCCCGCGCAACAGAACGCGAGTCCGACGTGGAATGTCGGTCGGCCCGCGATCTCGATCTCGCATGTCACGCAGGTGAAGGGCTCGTTTGTCGAAGGGCGGGTGGCCATGGGGTCGTCCTCGGTCTGTCGTCGGTCGTGTAGGGAGCTGTGGTCGGGCGCCACGAGGACGAACGCTAGGGTCGCCGCCTGAACGGTGGCGCGAACGCGGATGTACGGCGCGTGAACAAGGGCGAGCGCTTTTCACGCTGCGTTCATGCGTTTCTCGCTCGCTGTACTTGTTCGTCGCCGAGCATCGATATCGACCGGGCGTGTGCCCCGTTCTCGACGCCAAGGAGCCCCACCCTCGATGCAGCACCTTCCTCTCGCGACCGAGCCGCCGGTCCCGACGCGTGGTGCGCGAGCTCTCGCCGCCGCGCTCGCCCAGTTCGACCTCACTGCCGACCATCTGCAGCTCGCACCGGAGCTTCGCGCGGTCCTGCGCGCCCCGAAGCGCGAATGGACCGTGAACTTCCCCGTCAAGCTCGACGACGGTTCGGTCCAGGTATTCACCGGCTACCGGGTCCAGCACAACGTGTCTCGCGGACCGGCGAAGGGCGGGCTCCGCTACCACCCCGCGACGGATCTCGACGACGTCCGTGCACTCGCGATGTGGATGACCTGGAAGTGCGCCCTCGTCGATGTCCCGTTCGGCGGCGCGAAGGGTGGGGTCACGATCGATCCCACGCGGATGAGCACCAAGGAGCTCGAGGCGGTGACCCGCCGCTTCGCGACGGAGCTCGAGGGCATCATCGGGCCTGATTCGGACATCCCTGCACCGGATGTCGGGACGAACCCACAGGTGATGGCCTGGATCATGGACACGATCTCGATGCATCGTGGCTACTCCGTGCCCGGCGTCGTGACCGGCAAGCCCCTGTCCATCGGCGGCTCGGCGGGTCGCTCCGACGCGACCGGCCAGGGCGTCGTCTACACGATCGCGGACGCCGCGCGCCGGCTGGGATTCGAGCTGGCAAGTGCACGCGTCGCGGTCCAGGGCTTCGGTAAC
>DATNFQ010000155.1:0-8025 GCA_035606295.1 Patescibacteria group bacterium | reverse complement strand
GCGCAGCGAGCTGTCCTTCACCTCGCGGGCCTTCTCACCGAAGATCGCCCGCAGGAGGCGCTCCTCGGCGGTCAGCTCGGTCTCGCCCTTGGGCGTGATCTTGCCGACCAGGATGTCGCCGGGGCGGACCTCGGCGCCGATATAGACGATGCCCTCCTCGTCGAGGTCCTTGAGGGACTCCTCGCCGACGTTCGGGATATCGCGGGTGATCTCCTCGGGCCCGAGCTTCGTGTCGCGCGACTCGATCTCGTGCTTCTCGATGTGGATGCTGGTGAACAGGTCGTCGCGGACGAGGCGGTCGCTGATGACGATCGCGTCCTCGTAGTTGCCACCCTCCCAGCTCATGAACGCGACGAGCACGTTGCGGCCGAGGGCGAGCTCGCCCATCTCGGTCGAGCTCGAGTCGGCGATGGCCTGCCCATCGGCGACGCGATCACCGACGTTGACGATCGGGCGGTGATTGATGCAGGTCCCCTGGTTGGAGCGGACGAACTTCTGGAGGCGGTACTCGTCGAGCTCGCCGGCGTCGGTCTCGATCGCGATGCGCTGGGCCGTCACGCTGGTGACGACACCACCGCGGAGTGCGACGAGGACCTGGCCGGAGTCGCGCGCGGCGCGCTCCTCCATGCCGGTGCCGACGATCGGCGACTCCGGCTCGAGCAGTGGCACCGCCTGGCGCTGCATGTTCGAACCCATGAGCGCGCGGTTGGCGTCGTCGTGCTCGAGGAACGGGATGAGCGCGGTCGCCACGGAGACGACCTGTTTCGGCGACACATCCATGTACTCGATCTGCGAGGGACGCGCTTCCGGGAACGTGTCGCGGTAGCGCGACGGGATCCGGTCGGCGGCGAAGTGGCCCGACTCGTCGAGCGGCGCGTTGGCCTGCGCGACGACGTGCTCCTCCTCCTCGTCGGCCGGGAGGTACTCGATGTCGTCGGTCACGATCGGGCGGATCGGGAACGCGTGCGCCTTCTGCTTCTTGAGCTCGGCGACCGCCGCGCTGTCAAAGGCCTTGCCCGCCTTCAGCACCACGCTTCCGGTCTTGGAGACCAGGTCCTGGCCTGCCTCGTAATCGGTGAGGTTCGCTTCGTCGTAGCCGACGGTCCGCTTGACCTTGCGGTATGGGGTCTCGATGAAGCCGTAGCTATTGATGCGGCCGTACGTGGCGAGAGAACCGATCAGGCCGATGTTCGGCCCTTCCGGCGTCTCGATCGGGCAGATCCGACCGTAGTGGCTGTGGTGGACGTCACGGACGTCGAACCCGGCACGCTCTCGCGAGAGGCCGCCTGGCCCGAGGGCGCTCAGGCGCCGCTTCGACGTGAGCTCGGCGAGCGGGTTGGTCTGATCCATGAACTGGCTGAGCTGGCTGCCGCCGAAGAACTCCTTCATCGCCGCCACGACCGGGCGGATGTTGATGAGCGCGTTCGGCGTCGCCTTGTCGATCTCCTGGATCGTCATCCGCTCACGGACGACCCGCTCCATGCGCAGCAGCCCGATCCGGAACGCGTTCTGGATCAGCTCGCCGTTCGCGCGGATCCGGCGGTTGCCGAGGTGGTCGATGTCGTCCTTGGGATGGAGCCCGCGGTTGCACTCGATGAGGTGGCCGACGATGGCCGCGATGTCTTCCTTGGTGATCGTCCGCTGCTCGCGCTCGAGCTCGAGGCCCATGCGTGAGGCGACACTGTCGAGCTTCTTGTCGAACTTGTACCGGCCCACCCGACCGAGGTCGTAGCGGCGGAAGTTGAAGAAGAGGCTCTCGACAAGCTGGCGGGCGTTCTCGCCCGTGGGCGGATCGCCCGGGCGGAGCTTCTTGTAGACCTCGATGAGCGCCTCAGCCTGGGTCTTGGTCAGGTCCTTGTCGAGGGTGCTCGCGATGTACTGGTGGTCGGGGTCGGTATCGATCGGCGCGAACAGGGCGCTGATCTGGTCGTTCTCCTCGTACCCCACCGCGCGGAGCAGGGTCGTCGCAGCGATCTTGCGCTTGCGGTCGACCTTGACCCACAGCTGGTCCTTGTTGTTGGTCTCGAACTCGAGCCATGCGCCGCGGTTCGGGATGACCTTCGCGCTGAACAGCATGCGGCCGGAGGCGAGATCCTCGACCTCGCTGTAGTACACGCCGGGCGAACGGACGAGCTGGCTGACGACGACCCGCTCTGCGCCGTTGATCACGAACGTGCCCTGGTCGGTCATCCACGGGTAGTCGCCCATGTAGACGCGCTGGCGCTGGATCTCGCCGGTCTCCTTGATGAGGAGCTCGACGTTGACGTACAGCGGCTTGCTGAACGTCAGGTCCTTGGTGCGGCACTCCTCCTCGGAGTACTTGGGCTCACCGAACTCGTAGTCGAGGAACTGGAGCTCCATGACCTTGCCGGTGAAGTCCTTGATCGGGCTGATCTCGTCGAACAGCTCGCGCAATCCCTTCTCGATGAACCAGGCGAACGAATCGAGCTGCAGCTCGATCAGGTTCGGGATCTCGAACTTCTCGTAGCTGACACCATCGACCTTCTTGTCGATGCGGGCGTACGAGATGCGACCCGACGGGGTCACGGCGCGAGTCGACGACTCAGCGGAAGACAGCATGAAACACCGCTCCTTGACGGAGGAGGAAGGAGAAATGGGGGGCCGCGCTCACAGAAGGGGTATGGTACCGCGATTTCGCGTCTTGTCAAACGACCGGGAACATGTTAATGGGCATTCCGCCGCCCCGATCCGTCTCGCTCGCAGCACTCCGTGCCCGCCGAGCCCGCCAAAGACGCTGCGCCCGTATGCTGGGATCCCCGTGACACGCGACTCGGCCCGTCGAGGCGCCGGCCGTGTCGACGCAGCATGCAAGGGACGTGACATGGACCGCACCCGAATCGTGTCGAGCGTGACCGCGATCTCCTGGATCCCCTCCGAAGCGGTCGAAGGCTTGTCCAGGATCCCGTTCGATCTCGGGGTGACCCACTACGACCAGCCGCCACCCGATCATATCGATGATCTCGATGCGCTGCGGTCGAGCGATCGGTTCCGCGAGGCCAACGAGCTGCGCGCTTACATCGATATCGAGGAAGGGCGGATCGTCGCGACCGGCTACCTGGGCAAGGGGCACATCGGCAAGACGACCGTGCGCGTCGGTCCGGCGGCGATCCGGTTCCCAGCGGTGCAGATGCCCGACATCCAGAAGGAGCCGGAGGTATCGGCGACGTCGGCGCGGTTCGTGCAGACGATCGGCGGCCGGATGGGCATCCCGACGCCGCGCCCGGTCCCGCATAAGCCGTATGCCCAGTTCTGGCCGTCGCTCGCGTGGACGACCCTAGGGCTGACGATCAACGTGGATGGCAGCTCCACGCACGAGCTGCTCGGCGCCAGCCCCTTCCCGAGGCACTGGATCTATGACGCGAAGGGGAAGTTGACCGAGAAGTCGGGCGTGGTCGACTTCGATCGATGGTTCAACGATTCGTTCGGGGACCGCACGCCGTGGGGCTCCTACGACTCCGAGGCCGTCGTCAGCACCGTCGAGTCCGACCTCGAGCGGCGGCTCTCCGGTCTGATCATGCACGGTGGCGCAAAACCGGAGGTACGGACGATCGAGGCAGGCGAGGTCCTGATGACCCAGGGCGAAGCTGGCACCGACGTCTACCTGATCCTCGATGGCATGTTCGTCGTCGAGGTCGACGGGAACGACGTGGCTGAGATCGGACCGGGCGCCGTCGTGGGTGAGCGGGCCGCGCTGGCCGGTGGCGTCCGCACCGCGACGCTCCGGGCGACGACCAAGGCCAGGGTCGCCCAGGCGAGCGCGGAGCTGCTTGCTCCCCTCGCATTGGACGGTCTGGCCGCGATGCACCGGCGCGAGGCCGAGACGGCCGGGGCGACGCCGAGCGACTGACCGCCCGGAATCAGAAGAGCCTGGCGCCGTCGGGGCACCAGGCTCTTTCTGTTTGCGCCGGACTACTTGATCTCGACCTTCGCGCCCTGCTCCTCGAGGGCAGCCTTGATCTTGTCCGCCTCGTCGCGTGCGACGCCTTCCTTGACGGGCTTCGGAGCCGCGTCGACCAGGTCCTTGGCCTCCTTGAGGCCCAGGCCGGTCAGCTCGCGGACGACCTTGATGACCGGGATCTTGTTCGGGCCGACCTCCGCGAGGACAGCGCTGAACTCGGTCTGCTCTTCAGCAGCGGCAGCGCCACCAGCGGCCTCGCCACCGCCACCGGCGGCCGGCGCGGCAGCGACGGCGACGGGCGCAGCGGCCGTGACGCCGTAGCGCTCCTCGAACTTCTTGATGAAATCCGACAGCTCGAGGACCGTCATCTTGTCGATCGCTTCGAGCAGGTCGTCCTGGGAAAGGGCGGTTGCCATGGGTTTCTCCTCGATCCTTGTGGTGTTCGGGTCTGTGGTCTCGTCGGTGAGGGTCTAGGCCTCGGCCTGGCGCTTCTGCTCTGCGACCTGCGCCAGGGCATAGCCCAGGTTGCGCAGCGGAGCGGCGAAGAGCCCGGCGAGCGTGCCGACCGGCGCCTGCATGCCACCGGCCAGCTTCGCCAGAAGCACCTCGCGCGCGGGCAGCGCCGCAAGCCTGGTGACCGCATCTGCGTCGATGGCGCGGTCGCCGAGGACCCCGCCGGTGATGCGGACGATCCGGTTGTACGGGCGCGTCGCATCGATGACAGCCTTGGCCGTCGCCGCCTCGTCGGAGCCGAACGCGATCGCGGTCGGACCGTTGAGGAGCGGGTCGAGCGCGGCGCCGACCGTATCGGCCGCCGCGATGCGCATCAGGCGGTTCTTGACGACGCGGTACTTCACGTCCTGCTTCGTCAAGGCTCGCCGGATCTCGGCGATCTCCTTCACCGTGAGGCCGCGGTATTCGGAAACGATCATCGTCCGAGCGTTCGCGAGCTCCTCGCGGAGTTCAGCGACGGCCGCTTCCTTGGCCTCTGTGGGCATATGCCTCCTTCAGGAGCGGTCGATATCCGCCGCCATCTCCGTCGTTGTCGCGTCCGCGCCCTCGCTCACGCGTCCACAGACGCGCTCGCTCGTGTGCTCCGCGACGCATTGGATCTGACGCCGCCTATCGACCGATTCTCCATTCGCTCCAGCACGCGGACCGGCGTGCGGCGGTGGGTCGACCGGATCGCTCCGACGGCCCCTGCGACGGATCCCATGGCCACCTCCCGAAGGAGGTCGACTCCGGCTCGCAGGGGCGCACCCACCGTAGCGGTGGAGGCACCGACTGCCTCGGCGTGCTCGTCGTCGTCCCCTGCCCCACCGAACGGGTGGTGGCTGGTCCGGTCCGACGGATCAAGTCCGGCACGACGACCTCGCGGTCGCGCACGCTGGACGCAGGCTGTCTGCGGCGGTCCGTCTTATCGATAGAGATGACGCGCCTCTCGGCCGCCATCGCGTGATTCTGCCGGCGGTCCGCCGGCGGGGATCAGGCGGCTGCGGCCGCCAGGGCCGCCGGCACGTCGACCCGGATGCCCGGGCCCATGGTGCTGGCGATCGTCAGGTTGCGGAGATACTGCCCCTTGGCACCCGACGGCTTGGCGCGGTTGACCGCGTCCACGAGCGCTGCGAGGTTATCGACGATGGCATCGGGCTCGAAGCTCGACTTGCCGACCGGGACGTGGATGATCGCGGCCTTGTCCACCCGGAACTCGACGCGCCCACCCTTGATCTCCCGGATGGTTCGGTCGAGGTCGAACGTGATCGTGCCGGCCTTCGGGTTCGGCATCAGGCCGCGACGACCGAGGATCTTGCCGAGACGCCCGACGAGACCCATCGAGTCGGGCGTTGCGAGCGCGACATCGAATTCGAGCCAACCCGCCTCGATCTTCTTGGCGAGGTCCTCGCCGCCGACTTCATCGGCACCGGCGCGGAGCGCCTCCTGGGCCTTCTCGCCCTGGGCAAAGACGGCGACCCGTACGGACTTGCCCGTGCCATGCGGCAGAACGACGGTCCCTCGGACCATCTGATCGGCATGGCGCGGGTCGACCCCGAGACGGAGATGAGCTTCCACGGTCGCGTCGAACCCGACGGTCGTCGTCTGCTTGATGAGCTCGGCGGCTTCGGCCGGGCTGTAGACGCGCTCCCGGTCGACGAGCTTCGCCGCCTCCAGGTACTTCTTGCCTCGCTGTGGCATGTTCGGTTCTCCTCGATCGGCCGGCGTTCCGGCCTCCCCCTGGTCGATGCTGCCGATGCCCCGGGGTGCGGGCAGGCGGCGAATGATACCTCTCGGCGCGACAGCGCTCGGATGGATGGGCCAGGCGCCGGCGAGCAGCGGTGCGAGCGCACGTTCAGGTGCGTGAGCACTGCGGCGGAGCCGGCAACCCCGCCAGACGCCGAGCGATGAGCGCCCCCTTAGCCGACGACCTCGATGCCCATCGAGCGGGCCGTCCCCTCGATCTGCTTGGCGGCGGCCTCGATGTCGTTGGCGTTGAGGTCGGCCATCTTGATCCCGGCGATCTCCCGAAGCTGGTCGCGGGTCACGCGGCCATTCATCTCGGTCCCGGTCGCGCCCGACCCCTTCTCGATCCCGGCAGCCTTGCGAAGCAGGTCCGCGGCCGGCGGGGTCTTGAGGATGAACGAGAACGACCGATCCTCGAAGATCGTGATCTGCGCGGGGATGATCTGCCCGCGCTTGTCCTGGGTCTTCTCGTTGTAGCTCTTCGTGAACTCGACGATGTTGATGCCGTGCGGACCCAGCGCCGTGCCGACCGGCGGCGCGGGCGTCGCCGCTCCGGCGGGCAGCTGGAGGGTCAGGACGGTGCGGATCTTCTTGGCCACGGGGAGTGTTCCGGTCCTTTCTTAGAGCTTCTCGACCTGCAAGAAGTCGAGCTCGACCGGTGTCTCGCGGCCGAAGATGCTCACCAGGACCTTGACCTTGTTGCGCTCCGGGTTGATCTCCTCGACCGTGCCGATGAACTCGGCGAACGGACCGTCGGTGACCCGGACACTCTGGCCCTTGGTGAACGCTACGCGGTACTTCGGCGTCTCGACGCCCATGTGCCGCAGGATCTGCTTGACCTCAGTCTCGGTGAGCGGGATCGGCTCACTGCGGACGCCAGGGATGTTGGCGCCGCCGACGAAGCTCGTGACGCCTGGCGTGTTACGGACGACGAACCAGCTGTCCGGGTCGAGGATCATCTCGACCAGCACATAGCCCGGGTACACCTTCTTCTGGACGGTGTGCCGCTGGCCCTGGCGGATCTCGATCTCGTCCTCCATCGGGACGAGGACCTGGAAGATCTTGTCCTCCATGCCCATCGACTCGATACGGTGCTCGAGATTGGTCTTCACCTTGTTCTCGTAGCCCGAGTAGGTATGGATGATGTACCAGCGCTTGTCGGGCGCCTTCGTCTCGGTGGTGCTGGTCAGATCGGTCATCACGGGATCCCTACGACGCCGTCGGCGGGGTGATCAGATTGAGCAGCCCGACGAACACGCGATCGAGGACGCTGATGTACAGCCCGACCACGAAGCTGATCGCGAAGACCAGCACGGTCAGGTTGCGCACCTGCTCACGGGTCGGCCAGCTGACCTTCCGCAGCTCGGACCAGACCTCATCGAAATAGCGTCGAAGTCGCTTCACTCGTGGTCGTCTTCTTCCTGACTACTGCTACTGCGTTCCAGCGTGACTACGTCACCATCTCCGATGGCCCGAGGCGACGCGACTGCGAGCCATCGGCCAAAGGATCTGTGGCAGGGGCGATAGGACTCGAACCTACAACCGCCGGTTTTGGAGACCGGTGCTCTGCCAAATTGAGCTACACCCCTGCGGCGGGCGAGGTCCCGGTCCTACTTCGCCTCGCGGTGAAGTGTATGCCGTCGCTCTCGCGGACAGTATTTGAGAAGCTCGATCCGGTTCGGATCGTTCCTCTTGTTCTTGCGCGTCGCGTAATTGCGCTGCTTGCACTCGGTGCAAGCGAGCTGGATCACGGGACGGTTCTCGACTCGCGCCATCGCTTCGTTACTCGGCGATCTTGGTGATGGCGCCGGCGCCGACGGTGCGGCCACCCTCGCGGATGGCGAAGCGCTGGCCGATCTCGAGACCGA
>DATNFQ010000154.1:0-11467 GCA_035606295.1 Patescibacteria group bacterium | reverse complement strand
GTCGGCGATGAGCCCCCATTCGAACCGGGAGCGGAGACGCTCTTCGAGGGTCAGGATCGCCTTCGGCGGTCGATCGCTCGAGAGGACGATCTGCTTCCCGTCCTCGTGGATCGCATTGAAGGTGTGGAAGAACTCCTCCTGGGTCCGTTCCTTGTCCGCGATGAACTGGATGTCGTCGATGAGGAGAAGGTCTATCCGGCGGTAGCGCGACCGGAACTCGTCGATCTTGCCCTGCTGGATGCTCGTGATGAACTCGTTCGTGAACTTCTCGGACGTCGCGTAGACGACCCGCTTGCGCGGGAACCGGGCGATGACCTGGTTGCCGATCGCATGCATCAGGTGGGTCTTGCCCAGCCCGACACCGCCATACAGGAAGAGCGGGTTGTAGGCATGACCCGGTCGTTCGGCGACCGAGAGGCTGGCGGCATGACCCAGCCGGTTCGCCGACCCGACGATGAAATTGGCGAAGGTGTAGCGCGGGTTGAGGTTGGTCGCGCCACCTTCACCACCGACACGCGTCGCCTCGACGCGGACCTCCTGCCCGTTGAGCCCGTTGGTCGACGGCAGGTGCTGGGCCTCGAGGCCGTCCTTGGGTGGTTCCGCGGGCGCCGGCCCGACGACGAATTCGACCTGGACGCTATAGCCGACGATGCGCGCGAGGGTCTGACTGATCAGCGACCGATAGCGGGTCTCGAGCCAGTCCTTCGCGAACCCATTGGGGACGGCGATGCGGAACCGTTGTTCGTCGACATCGACGAGCTGGGTATCGCGCAGCCACGTCTCGTAATTGGCCGGCGAGAGCGAGACCTGGAGTTCACCCAGGGCAGCTCGCCAGACCTGCTTGGCGTCCATTCGTTCGATAGGACCTACGTTCGGGGTTGACGGTCGATGAGATAGCGGCGGCCAGGGTCCCGGTCGTGGCGCGTGGCGGTGGAGCGTCCGATCGACGTCCATGCGACGAGGCCGGACGACCGCTGCCTGCGCCCCTCCACGAGGCTGCTTGGCGTCTCCCGCGAACGTCTCCGGCGCCGAGGGCCCGCAGAGGATAGCACCGGCCAAGATCGCGTCGCAAGACGATTCGCACATACCCCCCTGGAGTATCCGTGCGAAGCCCGTGAGAGACCCGGTCCGACGGGCCGGATGGCCGGCGTCGGGGGCCGGACAACGGGCGTGTCGCGGGCCTCCGTGGACGTTTGACACCCACTCTGGGGCCGACCTATCATCCGCCGGACGACGACGCGCCATATGTCCTGCGGGACATTCGGCGCGTTTGCGTGCCTCTAGGGGAAGACGGAGCGACCGTCCCCGAGGTCGGATCGAGAGGATCGCAGGACCGCCCGGATGAAGCAGACGTACCAGCCCAAGAAGCGCCATCGTGCCAAGGAGCACGGCTTTCGCGCCCGCATGAAGACGACCGCGGGACGCCGGATCCTGGCTGCGCGGCGAGCTCGGGGCCGGAAGCGGCTGACCGCCTGACGACCGAGCGCGGCTCGCGTTCGCCGCGACTCGCGATGCTCTCTCGACCGCAGGACTTCGCGGCGATCCAGGAGAAGGGAACGACCAGGTCCCACCCTCTGCTCTCCGCCCGGTTCCTGCGGACCGACCTCCCGGCGACTCGCTTCGGGATCTCGACCGGACGCAAGTTGGGAAGTGCGGTCGTTCGGAACCGGGTCCGTCGGCGACTCCGAGAGGCGCTCAGGGTGATGGCGCCCTCGTTCCAGCCCGGCTGGGACGTCCTCATCATCGCCCGGCCTGGCATCGTCGGGGCCGACCATGACGCCGTGGTCGGAGCGTTGCATCGGACACTCGTCCGAGGCGGCGTACTCGGAGGATCCAATCGATGAAGCAGATCGGGATCGGGGCCATCAAGCTCTACCGGATCGTCTTCGCGTGGCTTCCGCCGTCGTGCCGCTTCGAGCCGACGTGTTCGCACTACACCGAGCAGGCCATCATGAAATACGGCCTGATCAAGGGGAGCTGGATGGGGGCCAAGAGGATCGCCCGATGTCATCCCTGGAACCCGGGTGGGTATGACCCGGTCCGCTAGCGAGGCCGCCCGCCTGTGACCCTCTCGCCCGGCCTGCGCCGGATCCTCCCAGCGCTTGTGATCTTCGGGATCATCCCGATCGTCGTCGCGTGCGTCCCGGGCGCCACCGGACCAGGCGGGGCATCGCCGACGCCGGCCCCCCCGCTGACCCCGGCCACGCCTGGTGCCGATCCGGTCAGCCTCCTGGCTTGGCTGTTCACGCCGATCTTCCAGGTGATGTTCATCATCATGGTCGGGGTCTACGAGTTCCTCTATAACCTCGGCTTCCCGGGTGCCATCGCCTGGGGCATCGTCGTCCTCACGCTGGTCGTGCGGGGGATACTCATCCCGCTCTACCGGCGACAGCTGGTCTCGCAACGGCGGATGCAGCTTCTGCAACCGGAGCTCAAGGAGATCCAGCGGCGGTTCAAGGGCGACTCGATGAAGGTCCGGACGGCCCAGCAAGAGCTGATGCGGGAGCGCGGCGTGAATCCGCTCGCCGGATGTCTGCCGCTCCTGCTCCAGCTGCCGCTCCTCTTCATCATGTATTCGGTCATCCAGCACGGCCTGACCAATGTCGACCCGCGCGCGATGCTGACGGTCGCCGGCGTCCAGGTCGTCCCACTCACTTGCACGAACATCGACCCTGCCACGGGTCTTCCCAGCGCAGCCCTGGGCCCGTGCATCGACACGGTCATCCCGTTCTTCGGGCTCGAGATCGACGTGAGCAAGCCGTCGACGGTCGCGACGATCGCTGGCTTCGGGATCAGCATCCTGGCGATCTTCTCGGCGATGCTGCAGCTGGTGCAGTCGCGGATGATGCTGCCGGCCGCCGATCCGACGAACGACGACCCCAACGCGCGCATCCAGCGCCAGACGATGCTCTTCCTGCCGCTCATCTCGGTCGTCTACGGCGGGTTCCTGCCGGCAGGGCTGTTCATCTACTGGATCGTTGCGACGGTCTTCTCGATCGTGCAGCAGTACCTGATCGTCGGGTGGGGCTCCATGTTCCCGCTGTTCGGTTGGACGCCGGCATTCGCGGTCGACCACACCCCACGCTTCCCGGTGGAGATGCCTCCACCCCCTGATCCGAGCAAGCGAGCGGCCATCCTGACCGACGCCGACAAGAAGACCACGGCCGACAAGACGATCCGCCGCCGAGAGCGCGGACGCCAGGGCCGACGAGGGAGACGACGCTGAACATGAGTGCTTACCAGGAGTTCTCGGGCAAGACCGTCGAGGAGGCGCTCAAGGCAGCGCGCGACGAGTTCGGAGCCGAGCTCAACGACCTCGATTTCGAGATCCTCACGCCCGGGAGTCGTGGCGTGTTGGGGATGGGCGCGGAGCCTGCCCGCATCGTCGCCGCGCCACGGAGCGCCCTCGGCGGTGCAGCCCCGAAGCGCGATGCCGCGGCCTCGCAGCCACTGCCCCCGCCGCCCCCGCGCGACTACGACCGACCTCCACGCCAGGACGACCGCCCGCGCGAGTACAGCGATCGCGGCCCGCGCCGTGATGACCGCGGTGGCCGGCCGCCCCGCCGTGACGACCGCGGCCCCCGCCGTGATGACCGGCCGCGCGACGCGGCCCCACGTCACGACGACCGCGCCCGAAGTTCGCGTCGTGGCGGGACCGACGTCTCTGCGTCCGAAGCGGCCGAGGTCGCGGCAGCACGCGGTTCCCTCGCCGCCGAGCGCGCGGACCTCGAAGCATCGGAGGCCTCGCCCGAGGCGCTCGCCGCCGGCAAGCGCATCCTCGAGACCCTGATGGGCCACCTCGGCTTCGACGCCACCGTCGAGGTCGCAGCCGGCGAGACCAGCCGCCTCAACGTCGTCGCCCAGGGCGACGACCGCGATTCGCTCGGGGCCCTCATCGGGCGCAAGGGCGAGCGGCTATCGGCGCTACAGCACCTCGTGAACCTGATGCTCTCCAAGGAGATGGGGTCGTGGACGCGCGTCCTCGTCGACGTGGAGGACTATCGAGGGCGCCGCGAGCGTCAGCTGCGCGAGCTCGCCGATCGCGCTGCCGCACGGGTCATGGAGACCGGCAAGATGCTCCAGCTCGAGCCGATGCCCGCTCTCGAGCGACGCTGGATCCACCTCACGCTGCGTGATCACACGGGTGTCGCGACCCAGTCGATCGGCGAGGAGCCGAACCGGCGGGTCGTGCTCGTTCCGCGAGGCAGCCAGTAGGCTGCCGCCGCTCCCGGACGACGATCACCGGGGTCACGCGCGTCGGGCGCTGAACCGGTCCCGGACTCGCCCGACGACACCCTCCAGGGGTCGCCGCCGACGTTCCGGCGCGACGACGGCACGCCCACGCAGGCCCTGAGCGACCGCTTCCGCCTCCCGGCTACTGAGGCCGAACCGGCGTAGCGAGTAGCGCGCCATCTGGACGGCGAGCTCGCGCTCGCCGTGGACGGCTTGCACCTTGCCGCCGAGCGAGCGGAGGTGCGCCGCCTCGCTGTCGCTGTGGGTCCGGACGACGATATCGACGCCGGGATCGAGCGCCTGGACGCGTTCCACGATCAAGCGCGTCGCGTTCGGTTCCGGGATAGCCACGACCACCAGCCGTGCCGCGGTCACGTTGGCCATCTTTAGGACCTCCGGGTGCGCGGCGTCGCCGTAGATCGCGATGACGCCGGCAGCACGAAGCCGGTCGACCTCGTCGCGCTCCTGCGTGATGACGGCGTACTTGAAGCCGCGCCGTGCGAGCGCAGGACCGATCAACCGTCCGACCCGGCCGTACCCGCAGATGACGGCATGGTTGACGAGGGACGCGCGCTGCCCCTCGTCGATGGCGGCGAGGTCCCCGGTCCGGCGACGCATCAGTGCCCGCAACCAGGGCTGGTCGCGCAGCCGCCGGTCGAGTGGCTCGATGAGCGCGAAGAGAACGGGATTGAGGGTGATGGACAGAAGCGCTCCGGCGACGATGAGCTGGAATCCACCTGCGGGGAGTAGACCGAGCGTCAAGCCCAGCGTTCCGACGATGAACGAGAACTCGCCTATCTGCCCGAGCCCGGCGGCAACCGTGAGGGCGATCCTCGCCGGGTGTCCGGAAACGAGGACGATGGCGAGCGCTACGAGTGGCTGCGCGATCACGATCAGAGCGACGACGGCCACGATGGCGAGCGGGCTGGCGACCAGGTACGTCGGGTCGAGCAGCATCCCGACCGACACGAAGAACAGTACGGCGAACGCGTCACGTAGCGGGAGTGCGTCGGCGGCTGCCTGATGGCTCATGTCCGACTCGCTCACGACCAGCCCCGCCAGGAATGCCCCGAGCGCGAACGACACACCGAAGACCGTCGACGCGACATAGGCGATCCCGAGGGCGACAGCCAGGACCGCGAGCGTGAAGAGCTCGCGCGAGCCTTGCCGCGCCACCTGGAGTAACAGCCACGGGATGACCCGCGCGCCGGCGACCACCATGAGGATGGCGAACACGGCCGCGCGTCCAACAGCGAATGCGATCTCGATCAGGGCGCCACCGCTCGCGGCCGACTCGGCATGGGACGCATCCGAGACGCCACCGAGGCTCGGGGCGATCACCGGCAACAAGACGAGGACGACGACCATGAACAGGTCCTGGACGATCAGCCAGCCGACGGCGATCTTGCCCTGCCGGGTGTCCAGCTCGTCCCTGTCCTCGAGGGCGCGCAAGAGGACCACGGTGCTGGCGACGGAGATCGCGAGACCAAGCTCGAGCCCACCGCCGATGCCGAACCCCAGCGCGAGGCCGAGCGCCGTGCCCAACGTCGTCATGACCGCGATCTGGATGGCTGCCCCTGGGATCGCTATGGCCTTGACGGCCGCGAGATCGCGGAACGAGAAATGGATACCGACCCCGAACATCAAGAGGATCACGCCGATCTCGGCGAGCTCCGTCGCGATGGTCGGGTCGGCCGCGATCCCCGGCGTGAAGGGACCGATCACCACGCCGGCGACGATGTAACCCACGATCGCGGGCAGACCGATACGGCGAGCGACGAAGCCGCCGATGAACGCGGCGGTCAGACCGATCGCGATGGTCGAGATGAGAACGGGCTCGTGGTCCATGGCTCCTTCCCGTGGCGGGCGGGGGTGCTGCGCAGGACTGGCGCGGGTCCGTGCCAGAACGACGGCTGGGTCTTCGGTGTGGCGAGGATACCTGACACCTCGCTCATGACGACGGCGACCGGAACCCGGCCCCGACGCGCGGCGCGCGCCGATAGCATCGTCCGGTGAGCCTCCCAACCCCCGACCGCCGGCTCGCCGCCGGGATCCTCGGAAGCCTGACCCTGCTCGTCATCGGCTGGACGGGTCTGCTCGTCCCGTCGTTGATCCGGTCGATCCAGGCGGCGTTCGACCAGAACGACGCGGGCATCGGGGTCGTCTACCTGGCCTACTCGATCGCCTACGCCATCGGCTCGGTCATCGGCGGGCACCTCATGGAGCGGATGGGCCGTCGACGCGTCCTGGTGAGCGCGGCCGCGTTGCACGGCATCGGGATCGCCGGCTTCGGACTGGCACCGAGCTGGCCGCTGTTCGTGGCCGCGATGGTTCCCGCGGGTCTCGGAGCGGGCTGTCTCGACGGCGGCTCGAACGGGCTCGTCCTGGACGTCTATCGCGAGGGACGCGGTCGGGCCATGAATCTCCTGCACGTGTCGTTCAGCGTGGGGGCACTGCTCGCTCCACTGGTCGTCGGTCGCGCGATAGAGGCCGGAGCCGCATGGCAGGCGGTGATGCTCGTCTCGGCGGTCCCCTTGGCGGGATTGACGATCGCGTACGCGGTCGTCCCGATGCCGAGTGGGCGGCGGGAGCGATCCGCGGGCCCATCACCGGCGGCGACCGCCACGACGGGGCGCTTGCTCGCGGGACCGCTCGTCCTGCTCGGGATCGCCATCGCGAGCTACGTCGCCGCCGAGATCGGCGTTTCCAACTGGCTCGTCCGGTATCTGGAGCCCGCCCCGCTCGCGACCGCGACGCTCGCGCTGTCGCTCACCTGGGCTGGCGCGACGGTCGGCCGCCTGCTGTCGTCCGCGATCTCCGACCGCTTCGACCACCTGCGGTTCACGATCGTCTGCATCGTGTCGATGGGGCTTGCCATCGGAGCCGCGGTCGCCGCCCCGTCGCTGCCGCTGTCGATCGCGCTCTTCACCCTGGCTGGGGTCGCGTCAGGACCTGTGTTCCCGATGATCGTCGCGCTCGGCGGGGAACGCTACCCGGAACGTTCTGCTGCCGTCGGCGGCTCCCTGGTCGGCTTCGCTGTCGTCGGATCGACCATCTACCCGCCGGCGATCGGCTTCCTGTCGGTGACGGTCGGGCTTCCGATCGCGATGGCCGGCAACGCGGTGCTGTGCTTGCTGGGTGCCGGGGCGCTGATCGCCTTCGGGCGCTCGAGGGATCAGGTCACGGGGGTGAGCGCACCAGCGGCGTGAGCCGTGACGTGCAAAGGAACAAGTGGTGGAGATGGGGGAGAGTCGAACTCCCCGTCCAGAACCCTTCGTCGGAGACCACTACGAGCGTGTCCGATGCTTTGTCGTCGATCGCCCGGACGGGCATCGGCACCCTGCCGGACGATCCAGTCACGTGCCCCTAGATCGGGCTTGTCTCCGGACTACGCGACGCTTATCCGGATCGCAGCCCCGCTGTATGACGCTTCCACGACCCGCGGGACGGAGGTCGCTTCCACGCTCACCTTACCGCCTAAGCGGCGAGGGCGAGAGTCGACTGGCGGTTGCCAGGTACTTCGTTTTGCCGCCTGTTTAACGAGGCCTGACGGCACCTCGGCTCGCACTCTCCGACAGCCAAGCCCTGTCGAAACCACGCATCCCCACAGGACCGAACGTCGGTTCGGTTTGACCATCAATGCTATCACGAGCGGTACGCGCGGCCAAGCTCCGGCGAACGGGTCTCCCCTCCCGGGACCATCGGCGGCGCCTGCGGATGGGCTCGCCCCGGTATGATTCGCGATGGCCGAACCTCCTCATCCGAGGACGGGGGACCCACCCTTCGGGGCGAAGCGCGGACCGTCCGCGCCGGCGACCCAACGCCGAGCCCGTCAGCTCACCTCGCAGGCCAGCAGGGCGCTTCGAGGTGTCTGTGTTCCGGCCGACGTTCTCCCCGACCGAGAGTCAACGTGCGATCGGGCGCAACCTCGCGCTCGACCTCGTCGGCGCGATCGGACTCGGCGTGACCATGGCGCTGATCACTGCTCTGCTGCCGACGATCGCCCGCCGCGGCGGTCTCGAGCCGCTCGGTCTATCGGCACTGGCGGCCGCACCGTTCGTCGCGAACTTCCTGGGGGCATTCGCGGGTCGTTTCGGGCCTCGCTCCAGCCGTGAGCTCGCAGCCATCCGTGCCGCCGGTGCGGGTGCCCTCGTCCTGCTCGTGGTGGCACCGCTACCCGCCGTGATGGTGATCGTCTCGGTCCTCTTCTGGCTGAGCGTGTCCTTCGCCGGCCCGTTCCAGCTTCGCCTGTGGGGGTCGATGTATCCCTCGCGCCTCCGTGGCCGGGTGGTCGGCGCCATCGGCATGGGTCGGGCCGCCGCGGGTGCCGCAGCGGCCTTCGCCGGTGGTCTGATCGCCGATCGCCTCGGCGGTCCGCCGGCGGTGGCCCTCGCCGGTCTCGTCGGACTCGTGTGCGCCCTCGCCTATGTCGGCTTGCACGCGCCGACCGCCGAGCGGCCGCGCGGGTTCTCCGCTCGGGAGTCCATCCGCGCGCTCCAGGACCGGCCGATCCTGGCCCGGATGGCGCTCGCGCAAGGGTTCTACGGCGGCGGGCTCATCGCGGCGGCGCCGCTCTTTGCGCTTGTCTACGTGGACCGGATGGATCTGTCGCTGGCGGACGTCGGACTCATCGGCATCCTGACGGCAGCCTCGACGACGATCGCGTTCCCGCTGTGGGGCGCGGTCGCCGACCGCCACGGCCCACTGACCGTGCTCAAGGTGGGTGGCTCGATCGGTCTGTCCTCACTGATCGCGTATGCGGTCGCTCCGCATGTGGCCGTGCTGTGGATCGGCGCCCTCGCGGCCGGGACGGCGAGCGCGTCGATCGACGTGGGTATCGCTGCCGTGGTCAGCGAGCAGACACCTCTGGTGGATCGGGCAGCCGCGATGGCCGGCTGGAATGCGTTCACCGGTGCGCGCGGGATCGTGGCGGCGTTCCTGATGACGAGCCTGCTGCAGCTTGGGGTCGTCGGCGTGACCAGTGGCCTGTTGGTCTGCGCCGGGGCCACGGCCATCGGTGTCGTGATGTACGCCCGCGCGCGCCCCGGCGTGCCGGTCGAATCGCGAGCGTGGGAGCTCGGACCCGTGCGCCGCGGGCCGGCGCCGGTCCGCCCGACACCTTCCTGAGCCCGGGGGCCTGCCCTACCGCGGCGTCGAGCCGGCGCCGCTACGCTGCACGCTGTAGGGAGGGGAGGCCATGCCGCTCGGTCGGATGACAGCGTGGGTGCTGCAGCTCCTGGGTTCGCTCGGTCTGATCGTCTGCATCGCGCTCGTGATCGGCATCCTCGCGGGGCGAGCGTGGATCGGCGTCGCCGTCGGTGACGGTTTCACGACGGTCGACACGACGATCAGCGACGGCCTGGCGAAGGTCGACGAAGCGAAAGCTCGCCTGACTGATGGTGGGGGCGCGCTCGGTCAGCTCCTCGACGACCTCGGGCCGCTCCCGTCGACGTCGCCGATCCCTGCTGCCGTGGCCGCACGTATCACCCAGGTCGTCGACGCGGCCGCCCCAGCGCGAGACCGATTCGTCGAGGCGCGCAGCCAGGCACAGGCGGCTCTGAGCTATCTCCAGCTCGTCGCCCGGGTGGCGCCCGGGGTCGAGCTTCCGACCGGCGTTTCAACGGCGCTCGCGAACGCCGATGACCGCTTGACGCGGATCGACAGCGCGCTCCTCACCCTTCGCAGCGCCGCCCGCGCGACCGCGGGCGATGTCGCTGCCGCCGCGACCGGGATGCGCGACGCCGTATCGAGCGCGGCGGATGCCGCTACGGGTCTGCGGACCCAGGTCGAGGGGCTTCGGACGCGTCTCGCGGACGTACACGCCACTGTCGACCGGGTGCTGTGGATCGGGGCAGGAGCGCTGCTGCTCCTCGTCGGTTATGTGGGACTCTTGAACGTCATCGTCATCTGGCTCGCACGTCGCGGACGACGCGCCGCAGCCGTCGAATCCGGGCCCGGCGCGGCGGAGGCGACACCCGGCCCGTGAGGCTTACGGCCTGGGAGGAGGAGCGACTCCTTATCTTCTCGGCGGCCGAGCTCGCGCGGCGCCACAGGGACCGCGGGATCCTGCTCAATGCGCCCGAGGCGACGGCGATCATCTGTGACGCGATGCTCGATGCAGCGCGGGCGGGCGGATCGCTCCAGCAGGTCGAGGCCGCCGGGTATGAGGCGGTCAGCGCCGAACAGGTGCTGCCGGGCGTCGCCGGCCTCGTCCCCGAGGTCATCCTCGAGGTGTTGATGGACGACGGGACACGCCTGATCGTGCTGCACGCACCACTCGGACCCGCGACCGAGGATGGTCCGGGCGCGATCCGACAGGCCGAGCGTCCCACGCCTATCGACCCGCGCTCCCGCATCGAGCTCGAGGTCACGAATACCTCCCGGCGCGTGGTCCGCGTCTCGAGCCACTATCCGTTCGATCGGGTCAACCAGCGGCTCGTCTTCGACCGACAGCGAGCTGCTGGCCACCGTCTCGACATCGCGGCCGGGTCCATCGAGCGATGGGGTCCGGGCGAGACCAGGACCGTCCGCCTGGTGAAGGTCGGGTGATTCAGCTTTCGCCGTCGGAGCGACTGGCACGATTTGGCCCCATGATGGGCGACCGGGTGCGGCTCGGCGATTCGAACCTCTGGATCCGGGTCGCGGAGGATCGCCAGGCCCCCGGCGACGAGGCCATCTGGGGATACGCCAAGACGATCCGGCCGCGAGCGCTGCAGGGTCCGACGACCCCATCCGAGCTCGACGTCCTGATCGCTGGAGCGCTCGTGCTCGATCCCCTGCTGGGTGCCATCAAGGCGGACATCGGGGTCAAGGACGGTCGGATCGTGGCTGTCGGCCGCGCCGGGGCGCAAGGCGATGGGATCGACCTTCCGATCGGACCGCACACCCAGCCGATCATGGGGTATGGGCTCATTGCGACGCCCGGGGCCATCGACAGTCATGTCCACCTGATCTCGCCCGAGCTCCTTCCGGGAGCCTTGTCGGGTGGTGTGACGACGCTGATCACGGCCGGCTTCGAGGAACCGCCCTGGGCCATGGCGCGGACCCTGGCCGCGGTCAGCGATTGGCCCGTCAACATCGGGCTGCAGGCCTGCGCCAGAGCTGAGGACGACGTCGCGCTCGAGGCGCTGCTGGACGCCGGTGCCTGCGGGTTCAAGATCCATGAGGACTACGGTGCGTACCCCGAGCTCATCGATCACGTGCTCCGGTTCGCCGGCGATCGCGATGTCTCCGT
>DATNFQ010000153.1:0-4078 GCA_035606295.1 Patescibacteria group bacterium | reverse complement strand
AGGTGTACGGCCACCCCGGGATCTGGCGATCCTCCGGATGGTCAGCGGTGAATTGCAGGAACCAGCCAGTCGCTGGTCCGCCCTTGTGCAACTGGCCGGTCGAGTGGAGGAAGCGCGGCCCGTAGCCGCCCGTGGTCGCGTTCCTCGTAGCGTCACGCAGGCGCCGACGGATGCGCGACATCGCCTCGTCGCGAGCCGGGGTCGGGGCGATGAACGCCTGGAGGGCGAGGTACGCGTTCGGCTTCCGGCGGGCCAGGTGGTCCCGCAGCTGGCCAGCGAGATCCGCTTCGTCGGTCCGAACGGCCGGCACCTTCGAGGTCATCGGCTCGCCGCGCTCGGCCTTCGCGAGGACGTCACGGGTCAATTGCTTGGCCTCCTCGACGTTCGGCTGATCGAACGGATCGATGCCGAGGACGATCCCGGCGATCGCCACGGCGACTTCCCAGCGGACGAACTCGCCGGCAAGGTCGATCGGGTCGGCGACGGAGATCCGGATCACGGGATGGCCGGCCGTCTCGAGCGCGTCGGCGAGCGCGTCGCGTCCGCCGTCCGTGCCCTCCTCGAGCGACATGCGGACGAATGCGCGGTCATCGCCGTATGACGCGGGGGTGCCCAGCGGCTCGAGGTCGATCGGGACGATCCCGACCCCATGCTTTCCGGTGCTCTCCGCGAGCAGCTGCTCGGCCCACGCGCCGAACGACGAGATCTCGTCGTCGGCGAGGAACGTGAGCTTGTCGCGGCCGTCGCGGGCCAGGGTCCCGATGGCGAGACCGAGCGAGATGCCGGGGTTCGCGGCCGGATCGGGCTCACGGCAGGCCGCGAGCATCGCGGTCGCCGACTCGATGAGCGGATCGAGGTCGATCCCGATGAGCGATGCCGGGACGAGCCCGACATAGGTCAGCGCGCTGTACCGGCCGCCGACGTTCGGATCGTTCAGAAAGATCTCGCGGAACTCGTCGTGGTGGGCGATGTTCTTGCCGTTCCCCGGGTCGGTGATCGCGACGAACGCCTCGCCAGGCCGGTCATAAGCGTGATGCTTGACGTGGTCGAGTCGCTCGACGAGGCGATGCCACGCGTCCGCGAGGAATGCGTTCGGCTCGACCGTCGTGCCCGACTTGCTCGAGACGATCATCAGCGTCTGCAGCGGATCGAGATCGTCCAGGACCGCCGCGACCGCAGCGGGATCGGTCGAGTCGAGGATCCGAAGGTCGAGATAGCCCTCGCTGGCGCCGAACGTCCGGTGGAGGACGTCCGGGGCGAGGCTGCTGCCGCCCATACCGGCGACCACCGCCGTGGTAAAGCCCGCATCGACGATGCCATCCCCGAATCCTTCGAGCGCCGGGATGTCGTCGGATGCGTCGGCCGGGGCATCAAGCCAGCCGAGCCGCTCGGAGATCGCGCGACCGATCTCGGCGTCCGTCGACCACAACGACACGTCCCTGTCGAACAGTCGGCGCGCCCACTCACCGTCTCGTGCCTGATCGACGGCAGCGCGATAGGCGGCCTCCGCGGCCCCCAACGCGAGGTCTGGCAACTGGACTGCGGACGAGACTGGGTCGGTCATCGTGGCCTCTGAAGCATAGTCGGGGACCTGCATGGTACGTCTCCACGCCCTCGGGATCGGTGCGTCACACTGCTTGCGATGCGGGGGAGATGGCTCGCTGTCTGGGCGATCGCGTCGGTGGTGCTGGCGTGCTCACCGGCACCCTCGCCGACCCCGTCGCCACCCCCTCCAGTCATCCCGGCGGATGTCGTTCCCTGGCCCGACATCGTGTGGACGCCGGCCGATGGCGTCGCATCGGCGGATCCCGGCGATGGAGAACAAGCGGTCGCCGTGACGGTCGGCCCCCAAGGGTTCGTGGCCGTCGGATACCGGGACGAAGGCGACGTGCGAAACGGGCTCGCGTGGTTCTCGCCCGATGGCAGGACATGGACGCGCGTCGGGGCGGACAAGGTATTCGATGGCGTCGAGATGCTGGACGTCACGCCCGGGCCCAGCGGTTTCGTGGCCCTCGGGATGGTCACGGATGCGGTCGGCGATCGTCCGCATGCCGTGTTCCTTCGTTCCGCCGATGGTCGCACCTGGCAGCGCGTGCCCGGCGTGCGTGGCGCCGACACGACCTACCCGTCGTCGCTGATGAGTGGGGAGAAGGGCATCGTCGCGATGGGCATCGATGACGAGGGCAAGATCGTCGTCTGGCACTCGACCGACGGGCGCACGTTCGACCGAGGCACGCTCAAGGACCCGACGCTCGGCGAGCTGACCGACCCGCATGCGTCGCCGGAGGGATACGTCGCACTCGGGTCCGAGAATGCGCCACCGGTGCTGCTGCTGTCGCAGGACGCGATGACCTGGACCCATGACCCCATCGATCCGGCCCCACAGACCGTCGCGACACGCCTTGTGCCGATCGACCATGGCTATGTCGTGCAGGGTCTATGGGATCCCGGCTGCGACGAGACGGCGGTCGACTGCGAGCAGCGGCCGATCGGTTGGTGGTCGGCCGACGGGAAGGCCTGGACCCGGCTGCCTGACAAGGACACGCCGATAGGGAACGGAGCCTCCATCGTGGTCCCGGCTGGCGATCACGGGGTCATCGCCATCGACGGTGCGAGCGCTTGGGCCAGCCCGAACGGCTGGGGCTGGCAGCCGCTGCCCGAGCCGAGTGACGGCTCGATGGTCGTGTTCGATGCCGTCGTCGCCGGCGACACGATCGTCGCTGTCGGAGCGGTCTCCGCCGAGGACGGCAGGGGGCGGAGCGCGATCCTCGTCGCCGCGCCGCCGGACATGACGCCCGACGTCGGGTCGTCGGGCCCGGGCTCGGCCTCGCCGTCCGTTCCGCCGGCATCCGACGCCGCGCCGAGCACAGGCGTCGGCTAGTCGATCTCGGCGGCGCCCTCGATCTCGGCGGCTTCGATCGCGAGGACCTTCTTCAGCCGCCGGACATGCCGTGGCTCTCCGCTGAACGTGGCGCCGAGGAACGCTACCGCGCATTCGAATGCGGGCTCGGGGCCGATGACCCGCGACCCGAGCGTCAGCACGTTCATGTCGTCGTGCTCGACACCCTGATGAGCGGAATAGGTGTCGTGGCAGACGGCCGATCGGACGCCACGCATCTTGTTGACCGCGACGCTCGCACCGACACCGGAGCCGCAGATCAGGATGCCGCGGTCGGCATCGCCTGCCTGGATCGCCTGGCCGAGGCGCTGTGCGAAGTCCGGATAGTCGTCGTCAGGGTCCGACCCATCGCCCCCGAGATCGACGTACGCATGGTCCGGCTCGGTATCGCGCAAGCGACGAAGCAGGGCGTCCTTCAGCGCCGCTCCGGCGTGATCTGCCGCGAAGGCGATGCGCATCGTCGAAGGATAGCCCGCGGTCAGCTTCGTTCGGCGGATGGTGGAAGGTGGACGGACGGATCGGGTCGCGGGGGACAGCGATAGGTAGGCTAGGGCCGAGATGACGGCCCCGGAGCACCTCGCGTATCGCGACCTCGACATCGCCTCGGCCCTTTCGGCGAGTCGATTGCCGTCGGGCGCCCGGATCGTGATCGTCGGGGGCGGGATCGCCGGTGCCTCGATCGCCTACCACCTCGCGCTCGCAGGCGAGTCGGATGTCGTCCTGATCGAACGCGGTCGACTCACGAACGGCACGACCTGGCACGCCGCAGGGCTGGTGTCGCAGGTCCGTGGCACGCACGCGTTGACCGAGCTTGCACGGGTCAACGTCGGGATCTATGAGCGGGTCGGCCAGGAGACCGGCATCGATCCGGGGATGCGTCGGGTCGGGTCGCTCAGCGTCGCACGGACCGAGCAGCGGTTCCACGAGATCCGCCTGCCCGTCTCCATCGCCCGCGACGCGGGGATCGCCTCGGAGATCGTCGATCGGGAGCGCATCCGGGAACTGTGGCCGGCCGCGGTCGTCGACGACCTCGTCGGCGGCGTGCTCTTCCCGGGGGACGGCACGGTCAACCCGGGCCCGGCCGCTTTGGCGCTCGCACGGGCCGCGGTCGATCGGGGCGTTCTCTACGTGCCGGAGACCGGGATCACGGGGTTCAGGTTCGGGCCGGACGGCCGGGGC
>DATNFQ010000152.1:0-8905 GCA_035606295.1 Patescibacteria group bacterium | reverse complement strand
GGCGATTGGCGCGGGCTCGGCACCGCGCTGTACCTCGCCGAACGCGGGCACGACGTGACGATCGTGACGTCGGCGGCCGTCGTGGGTGGTGGCCTCTACCACAGCGCGGCTGACGGGCCGTTGCGCGCTCGGTTCAGCAGTGCAGGCGGCACGATGCGACCCGGCACGGTCGTCCTCTCGTGGGACGGCGAGGGCGCGACCGTGCGCTCCGGCACGGGCGACGCCGAGGAACGGCTGCCCGCCGATACGCTCGTGATCGCCGAGACAGCCGTGGCCGAGACGGGCCTCGCGGACGAGCTACGCCGCCGCGGCATCGCGTTCGAAGCCATCGGCGATTGCGTCGCTCCTCGCCGGGCGAGCCTTGCCATCTATGAGGGCCGCGAGCTCGCACTTCGGGTGTGAGCCTTGCGCGCAGGGCGCGTACGATACCGGCGATGGCGACCGAGCAGATCGACCACTCCGCCCCCGTTCGCCGCGGACGTTCCGCGCGCCAAGCCGAACGGCTCGCTCGCGCGATGGAGTCGGTCCCTTACCTCACCCGGAAGCTACCGCCGGTCGAGGTGTTGTCCACGGACGGTCTCGAGGCGATCGAATACAACGCCGACACGCTTCTCCAGGAAGTCGGCATCGAGATCGTCAACTACCCCGAAGCGACCGAGATCTTCCGTGCGGCCGGAGCGGACGTCCAGGGGCAGCGGGTCCGGTTCGAGCGCGGGATGTGCCGCAAGATCGTCCAGGCCACGGCGCCGAAGTCGTTCACGCAGGTCGCCCGGAACCGGCATCGGAGCGTGGTGATCGGCGATCCCCACATGGTCCTCGTCCCGACCTATGGCTCGCCATTCATCCACAACCTCGACGAGGGCCGGCGGTACGCCACGATCGAGGACTTCCGCAATTTCGTGAAGCTCGCTTACACGAGCCGTGTCCTGCATCACGACAGCGGCACGCTCTGCGAACCGGTCGATCTGCCCGTGAACAAGCGCCATTTCGACATGGTCTACAGCCACATCCGGTATTCGGATCGGGCGTTCATGGGCTCCGTCACGCACCCGAGTCGCGCTCAGGACTCGGTGGACATGGTCAAGATCGTGTTCGGCCCGGAAACGCTCGAGAACGAGCACGTGATCATGGGGCTCGCGAACGCGAACTCGCCGATGTCGTGGGACTTCAACATGCTCGGCTCGGCCAAGGCGTACGCCGAGGCAAACCAGATCATGCTGATCACCCCGTTCATCCTCGGCGGGGCCATGGCGCCGGTCACGGTCGCGGCGGATGCGACCCAGACCCTCGCCGAGGCGCTGGCGGGCATGGCGTTCTGCCAGATCGTGCGACCGGGAGCGCCGGTGATCTTCGGTTCGTTCGCATCGTCGATGTCGATGCAGACGGGTGCCCCGACATTCGGGACGCCTGAGCCGCAGCTGGTCCTGTTCGTGCTCGCGGCGCTTGCGCGTCGTCTGGGCGTCCCGTTCCGGAGTGGCGGCAACTTCACCGCGTCGAAGGTGCCCGACTACCAGGCGGCCTACGAGAGCGCCATCAGCTTCATGGCCACGATGCAGGCCGGAGTGAACTTCAACCTGCACACCGCAGGCTGGCTCGAGGGTGGCCTCGCGATCGGCTACGAGAAGTTCATCCTCGACGAGGATCAGGCGTCGATGGCCAGCAAGTACGTCGAGGGCGTCGACGTGTCCGAGAATGGACTGGCGCTCGAGGCGATGCTGCAGGGCGGCCCGGGCCAGCATTTCCTGGGGTCGCCGCACACGCTAGCCAACTTCGAGACCGCGTTCTGGCGCTCGGAGCTGGCCGACAACAACAGCTTCGAGCAGTGGGAGCTCAACGGGTCGCAGGACGCCGCGCAGCGCGCGAACGTGCGTTGGAAGCAGCGTCTGGCCGAGTACGAGGAGCCACCGCTCGACGAGGCCATCCACGAGGAGCTGCTCGCGTGGATCGAGCAGCGCAAGGCGAGCTTCCCAGACTCCGACGTCTAGATCCGCCGCGCGAGGACCGCTGCGGGCGCAAGCGGTTCGCTGAGAGCGAACGTTTCGGTGCCGACGCAGCTCGGATCGAACCTAGGAAGGTCGATCGCTCGCTGCCAGCAGACGTTTCGGCTCCTCAGCCCCCTCGGCCGGTCCCTGCGGCGTCGATTCCCTGCGGCGTCGATTCCCTGCGGCGTCGATCGTTCGCGGCGAGCGAACACCGCGCCCCGGCTTTTCGATCTAGACCTCGTCGAGCGGGGCTACCGACTGCTCCTCGACCACCAGCTCCTTGCGCTGCGCCTGCAGCCGTCGCAGCTCCTCGAGCGGGATGTGGCACTTCATCAGGTGGCCCGGTTCGACCTCGGCCAGGGGCGGCTCGGTCACCTCGCACAACCCCTGGATGACTCGCGGGCATCGGGTGTGGAACACGCAGCCGCTCGGTGGGTTCGCGGGGCTCGGCACCTCTCCGTCGAGGCGGATCCGCGTCCGCTCCTCGCCGTCGATGTTCGGCACGGCCGACAGCAGCGCCTCCGTGTAAGGGTGGTTCGGCCCACGGAAGATCGTCTCGGAGTCGCCGACCTCCTGGACGCGGCCGAGGTACATGACGGCGATCCGATCGGCGAGGTAGCGAACGACGCCCAGGTCGTGCGAGATGAGCAGGTAGCTCGTCTTGCTCTCGGCCTGGAGCTCAGAGAGCACGTTCAGGATCGCCGCCTGTACGGAGACGTCCAGGGCGCTCGTCGGCTCGTCGGCTACGACGATGCGCGGGTCGCCTGCGAATGCACGCGCGATCGCGACCCGCTGCTTGAGCCCGCCGGAGAGCTGCCGCGGCTTGAGGTCGAGATGACGCTGCGTGAGGCGGAGGCTGTCGGCAAGCTTGTCGACCCGATCGTCGACAGCCTTGCCCGACAGACCCGTCAGCTTGCTGACCGATCGACCGAGGATGCTGCGTACGCTCTTACCGCGGTTGAGTGCCGAGTCCGGGTTCTGGAACACCATCTGGATCTGGCGCTTGTCGCCGCTCGGGCGCTGCGCAGCCATGGCACTGAGATCGTGGCCCTCGAGCTTGATGTGACCGCCCGGGTCCGGCCCCTCGATCCCCAGGATGGTCTTGGCCAGCGTCGATTTGCCCGATCCGGACTCGCCGACGAGGCCGAGCGTCTCGCCATCGAACAGCTGCAGGTCGACGCCTACGAGTGCCGGGACGTCATGTCCTCCCGCACGGAACGTCTTGGAGACGCCTTCCAGCCGCAGGGCCAGGTCGTCGTGCGGGATGGGTTCCTGGGCGATCCCCGGAGCGGGCTCCTTGATCTGGTCGATCCGATCCCAGTGGTGGCAGCGCGTCCACTGGCCATCGCCGACGTCGACGATCGGCGGCTCGGTCTCGCGACACAGATCGGTCGCCAGCGGACAGCGATCGACGAACACGCAGGTCGGTAGCGGCGTGCCGATCTGCGGGAGCGTGCCCGGGATGGTCGCGAGTGGCCGTTCCGACTTGGTGACGCCGTGCCGCGGCAGGGCGCGCAGCAGCCCGAGCGTGTATGGGTGCTCCGGTCGTTCGAAGACGCGCGACGCCCTCCCCTCCTCCACGATCTTGCCGGCGTACATGACCCCGACCCGGTCGCACATCGTGCGGATGACCCCGAGGTTGTGAGCGATCAGCAGGACCGCCGACGACGTCTCGGCGATGAGTGCTCGGACGAGGTCGAGGACGCTCGCCTCGACGGTCGCATCGAGTCCGGTGGTCGGTTCGTCCAGCACGAGCAGCTGCGGGTCCGATGCGAGCGCCATCGCGATGACCACGCGCTGCTGCATGCCGCCTGACAGCTGGTGGGGATAGCGGCCCATCACGCGCTCGGGGTCCGCGATCTGGACGCGCTTGAGCGCGGCGAGCGCACTGTCCATCGCTTGATCGCCGTGCTGGCCGAGCACCGTGAAGGCCTCGACGACTTGCGGGCCGATCTTGGTCGATGGATTCAGGGCGGCGCCCGGGTCCTGGTAGACCATCGAGGCGTGGTTGGTCCGGAACTTGCGCAGGTCGTCGCCCGACTTCTTCGTGATGTCCTCGCCGGCGACAAGGATCCGGCCGCCGGTGATCCGCGCGTTCCGCGGCAGATAGCGGACCGCCGCGTACGCCGTCGTCGACTTGCCGCAACCGGACTCGCCGACCAGACCGTAGCTCTCGCCTGGCTTGACCTCGAACGAGACCCCGCGGAGCACCGGCCGCGGGATGCCGCGGACCATGTAGGCGAGGTTCAGGTCCTCGACCTTGAGCGCAGCGTCCGTCGCGGATACGGGCGCCGCAGGCTGGGTCTCGACGTTCGGCAGGGCGCTCATTCGTCAGTGACCGACGATAGGGCGTCGGCGATCAAGTTGACGGCGATGACACAGGTGGCGATGGCCATGGCCGGGAAGAACGTGGGCCACCACTTGCCCGAGATCATGTTGGTGTACTCGTCGCTCACGGTGAGCCCCCAGTCCGCCGAAGGAGGCTGGATGCCGACACCGAGGAAAGACAACGTGGCGATCGTGAAGATCGCGTAGCCGAAGCGGACCGTCAGCTCGACCACGATCGGACCGAGGACGTTCGGGAAGATCTCGCGGGTGATGATGTAGGACCCCGACTCGCCACGCAGCTTGGCTGCGGTCACATAGTCGAGCTGCCGTTCGGCGATCACCGCCGATCTCACGGTCCGCGCCACGATCGGCGTGAACAGGATGCCGACGACCAGGATGACGACCTGGGTCGACGAGCCGAGCACGACCAGCGTCAGCAGGGCGACCAGGATCACGGGCAGCGATAGGAACGCTTCGACCACTCGGCTGATGGCGTCGTCGACCATGCCGCGGTAATAGCCCATGGTCAGACCGACCAATGTCCCGGCTACGACGCCGAGGAGTGCGGCGATCGGCGCGACGAGAAGGACATCACGGGCACCGACCATGACGCGCGACAGCACGTCGCGTCCCAGCCGGTCCGTCCCGAAGAGGTGCTCCGGGCTCGGCGGCAGATGGCGTCGGGCGAAGTCGTTGAACGGATCGTACGGCGTGATGTTGGTGCCACCGATCGCGCAGAACGCCCAGACACCGAGGATGATGAGGCCGACCAGGAACCCAGGCTTGCGGAAGAGGACCGTCAGGGTTTCACGGCGCGCCTGAGATCGCTCCGAGCGAACGGCGCCCGAGGGCGCTCCTGCGGCGGGGCCGGGCGTGACGGTCGCGGCGGCGTCCATCAGCTGGCCGTGTCCAGTCTGGCGCGCGGATTCATCCACGCGATGATCAGGTCGGCGATCAAGGTCGCGAGCATGTACACGATGCCGATGACGATGACGCCGGCCGTAAGCATCGGGATGTCCTTCCGCTGCGCGGCAAGCAACATCAGCTGCCCCATCCCGTTGTAGTTGAAGATCTTCTCGACGCCGATGATCCCGCCGAACAGGTAGCCGATCTGCACGCCGATGACGGCGACCGTCGGGACGAGCGCGTTCCGCAGCACGTGCCGTCGCATCGTCTGCTGGGTCGTCAGACCCTTCATGGTGGCGGTCCGGATGTAGTCAGACTCGAGCACCTCGATCGTGCCCGCGCGGGTCATACGCGCGATATAGCCGAAGTACACGATCGCCATCGCGAGCGCGGGCATCGTCAGGTAGCGGAGGACTTCGAGCGGCCCTGCCTTCGGCGGCGGCGTCGCCAGGACGGGTAACAGGCCGAGCTGGACGCCGACGACGACGACCAGGACCGTGCCGACGACGAACTCCGGGATCGACGACATCGTGACCCCGGCGAGCACGATCCCTCGATCGGACGGTCTGTCCCTATGTCTGCCGGCATAGAGCCCGGCGATGATCGCGACGGGGATCGTCAGGAGCAGCGCGTACAGCGCGAGGATGCCCGATCGTCCGATCGCGGCCAGGATCGTCGGCAGGACCGGTGTCCGGTTCTGGAACGAGTTGCCGAAGTCGAACGTGACGAGGTTGCGCATGGCGCGGATGTATTGCTCGGGCAGCGGGTCGTTGGTGCCGAGCCGCTCGTTGAGCGCATCGACACTCTCCTGCGGTGCGAACGGCCCAAGGATCGTCCGGCCGACGTCGTTGGGTAGGACGTTGGCGATGATGAAGACGATCGAGGCGAGCAGCCACAGCGTGATGAGCGAGAGCACGAGCCTGCGTGCGAGCCAGCGAACCATCGGCCGACGGCGTCCTCGCGACTACCCGTGATGGATATGAACGAGGAGGGGCGCGACGTGCGCGCCCCTCCCCTTGCTGATCGGCTTATGCGACCTGTGAGGCGGAGCTGAAGAACATCTGCCCGAGTGCGCTCGAGTAGATGCCCTGGTACTTCTTCGAGCTACCGGCGAGGTAGTTGTAGAAGTACGGGAGTCCGATCGGCACGTCCTCGTTGAGGATCGTCTCGATCTTCTTGCAGGCGGCCTTCTGGGCCTCGACGCCGATCGACTTCTGGAACTCCGTGAACGCGTCGTCGAACTCCTGCGAGTTGTACTGCGACGAGTTCCACACGCCCTTGGTCTTGAGCGCGGCGTTGAGATACACGTCGGGCGTGGCGCGGTGACCGTAGTCGACGATACCGAGCTCGGCGGCGCCTGAGCACGGCGGGTCCTTCGGCTCGGCGGGGCACCACTGCGCGCCGTAGAACGTGTCGAGGCTTTCCACCGCGACGTCCAGGTTGAACCCGGCGTCCGCCGCGTTGCTCTTGATGAGCACCGCGAGGTCCGGGATCTCGAGCAGCTGACCGGCGTGGAGGGTGGCGTTGATCGTCGCACCGCCGAGGAGTGACTTCGCCTTCTCGACGTCGCGCGTCCGCTGCGGCACGCTGTCGTCGAAGTACGGATAGATCGGGGCGATGACATGGTCATTGCCGAGATCCGCTTTGCCGCTGAACAGCTGCTGGATCATCGCCTCGCGGTCGAAGGTGTAGGCCAGCGCCTGGCGGACCTCCTTCTTCGCGAACTGACCCTTGTCGCAGCGCATCCAGATCTGGCGGTGCAGCGCGGCTCGGGTCGCGATGACGTTCGTGTTCGCATCGGTGAGGAGCGCCTCACCCGATAGGACGTCGAACTGCACGATGCAGTCGACCTGGCCGCCCTGGTAGGCGGTGACCATCGGGCCGGTCTCGTCGAAGTACACGAACTCAAGCGTGTCGAGCGGGGTCTTGCCACCCCACCAGTCGTCGTTCCGCGCGTAGGTCGCCCCGGTCGCGTGGTCATACGTCTGGAGCTTCCAGGCGCCTGTGCCATTCGGCATCGCGTCGAGCGTCGTGCCCGTCGCGTAGTCCTTCGGCGTGATCACCGTCTGGGCGTTGAACACCGAGACGAGATACGGGAAGTTGCCGTTCGGGCTGAGCAGATTGAACGTGACCGTGTTCGCGTCGGTCGCGACGGCTGACTTGTCGTCGATCACGCCCTTCAAGCCAGAGTTGCCTGCGGCGACGAGGCGGCCCATCGTCGCGACGACGTCGTCGGCGGAGAAGGGCTTGCCGTCCTGCCACTTGACGTTCTGGCGGAGCTTGAACGTCCAGACCGAACCATCCGCGTTCGGCTGCCACGACTCGGCGAGGCCGGGGGCGATGTCGGACCCGTTCTTGTCGAGCGTGCACAGGAATTCGAAGCACTGGGCGACCGTGCCGTAGCCGCCGAGGTCCTGCATGTTGATCGGGTCGATCTGGACGGGCCGCTGGATCGCGACCTTGATCGATCCGCCGGTCACAGCGGATGCGCTGGCCGAAGCGCCGGCGCTCTCGCTCGCGCCGGCCGACTCGGACGCGGCGGGAGCCGTCGCACTCGGGGTGCCGGAGCTACAAGCAGCGATGACCATGCTGACGGCCGAGGCCGACAAGCCGATCACGGCCGCTCGCTGGATGAACTGACGTCGGGTGACCCTTCCCTGGGCGAAGGATTCGACGAGGTCCAGCTCGACGGGCGTCGCCTTTCGACGCACGAGATCAAGCCGGGAATAGTCCATGGTGCAATCCTCCTCGACCATGTGACGGACCCGTGATGCACCGCACCACCATCCAGCCGGACGGTCCGTGCTTGGGAACTCCTCCGGAAGCCTGCAAGGTAATGGCGCGTCACCCCGGAGTCAACGCGGATATGGTGGCGTCTGCGTTACAAGGCCTTCACGACACTCGCCCTGAGCGCGTATGGACCGGCATGGTCGACGCGTACGCGGACCTCGTGGCCGACCAGCGCAGCGTCCCCCGGGACGTGCACGAGCTTGTTGCCCCGGGTGCGACCCGTGACGACGGTCGCAGGGCCTGCAGGATCAGGATGGGCGGCGGCGTCCACGTGGTCGTGGCCGTGCGAACGGACGGGGGCGACGGCATCCACTAGCACGTCGACCTCGCGACCGAGCCACCCCTGATTCCGTTCGAGCCCGATGCGCTCTTGATTCGCCAGGAGCTCGTTCAGGCGGCGCCGCTTGACGTCGGGTGGCACGTCGTCGGCGAGCCTGGTGGCTGGTGTCCCAGGCCGTGGCGAGTAGGCGGCGGCGAAGACCTGGTCGTATCGGACCTCCTCGAGCAGCGCGAGCGTCCGCTGGAACTGCTCCTCGGTCTCCCCGCAGAACCCGACGATGACATCCGTCGAGATCGTGATCCCCGGCACCGCCTCGCGGATCCGGTCCAGGCGCTCACGGTAGTGCTCGATCGTGTACTGGCGGCCCATCCGCCGCAGGACGGCATCGTCGCCTGACTGGACCGGTAGGTGGAGGTGTTCGCAGACGCTCGGGCAGTCGGCGAGCGCCGAGCTCAGCCGGTCCGACAGGTCCCACGGGTGCGACGTCACGAATCGGAGCCGCGGGATCGCGGGCCGGCCATCGGCCGTGCGCAGGGCGTCGATCGCCCGGATCAGCTCGGCCAGGTCGGGTCGGCCGTGCAAGTCGAGCCGCCGGCCTGCCCAACGCTCGGCATCGACG
>DATNFQ010000151.1:0-9202 GCA_035606295.1 Patescibacteria group bacterium | reverse complement strand
GAGGCCATCAACCTCGTCTCGTATTCATGGGGCCGGCGCAACATCGGCCGGGGCGACGTCATCGTCCTGACCGAGATGGAGCACCACGCGAACCTCGTTCCGTGGCAGCTCCTGGTCCAGGAGCGGGACGGCGACCTCGAGTTCATCCCGATCACGGACGACGGCGAGCTTCGGCTCGACGTGTTCGAGGTGCTGCTCCGGCTGAAGCCGAAGCTCGTCGCGTTCACCCATGTGTCCAACACGCTTGGCACGATCAACCCGGTACGCGAGATGACCGAGATGGCGCACGCCGCCGGCGCGCTCGTGCTGGTCGATGGCGCGCAGGCAGTGCCGCATGTCCCGGTCGACGTCCAGGACATCGGCTGTGACTTCTACGCGTTCAGCGGCCACAAGATGCTGGCGCCGATGGGCTCCGGCGCCCTCTGGGCGCGCAAGGAGCTACTCGAGGCGATGCCCCCCTTCCTCGCCGGTGGAGAGATGATCCGCGAGGTCCACCTCCGCCGCAGCGAGTTCAATGAGGTCCCCTGGAAATTCGAGGCGGGGACGCCGGCCGTGGCGGATGCCATCGGGCTCGGCACAGCCGCGGACTACCTGATGGCGATCGGGATGGATGCGGTCCGCGAGCACGAGCGGGGGCTCGTCGAGTACGCCCTCGACGTCCTTCCGCGCGAGGTCCCGCAGATCGAGCTCTACGGCCCGCTGGACCCCGACAAGCGCGGCGGTGTCGTCCCGTTCAACCTGCCGGCGATCCATCCGCACGACGTGGCGCAGGTGCTCGACCGGTATGGGATCGCGGTCCGGGCCGGCCACCACTGCACGATGCCACTCCATGAGCGCCTCGACCTTGCTGCGACCGCGCGCGCCAGCTTCAGCGTCTACACGACGACCGAGGACATCGACCGGCTGGCCGCCGGTCTGAACGAGGTCTGGCGCGTCTTCAACGGCTGACGCTCAGGGCGCGGCGCCGATCTAGTCGAGCCGGACGCCCTGCCGCTTCAGCTCGGTCTGGATCTTCCCGACGTCGAGAGCGTCGAACGGTGTGTCGTCCCTGACGGATACGGCCGCTGCGACCCCCGCACCCTGGCCGCTGACCGTGCAGCACATCATGTTGCGGACCGAGGCGTGGGAGATCTTGTCGCCGCCGATCGAGCGTCCCGCGACGATCAGGTTGCCGATCCCCTTCGGAACGAGTGAGCGATAGGGCACCTGGAAGTAGCGTCCGGTCGTCGGCAGGATCAGCACCCCGTATCCGTCGATGAACTCGGGGAAGATGCCGATCGAATCCTCGAAGCGGCCCTGTTCCCGGACGTCCTCGCCGGTCATGTCGTAGAGCGCCTCGATCTTGCGCGTGTCGCGGATGCCGATCGTCATCCCGAAGTTGCGCAGGACTGCGTCCTCGCAGCCGGGCATGAACGCCCGTAGCGCATCGATCGCGTGCATCGCCTGCCTACGGCCCTCGATCTCGCCTCGCGTCAGGTCATCGGCGCTCGTGCCGTCGACGCCGGTCAGGTGGATGAGGTTGAGGTACGTGAGATCGCCGGTATCGCTGATCGTGCCCCACGTCCCGGCGAGCGTGATGAGGTTCTGCGGGATGAGGCCCTCGGCCACGGCACGCTTGAACGGCTTGCGGAGGAAGGGCGAGAACATCTCATCCTCCTTACCGGTCGTCTCGATGTCCCACTCCTGGTTGCCGGCCCAGTCTCGATACGTCTGCGGGTCGGACTTGACCGCTGCGAGGAAGCGAGGCTTGTTCACACCGGTCATCGAGAACATCACTGACGCGGCGAGCATCTCCTCGCGCGGCGTGATGTGGAACGGAGCCCCGGCGCGCGCGGCGACATCGGCGTCACCGGTCCCGTCCACGATCCGCTTCGCAAGGACGGCCTCGCGCCCTGACTTGCTCTCGGTGATGACGCCACGGATGACGCCATCCTCCACGATCGGCGCGACGGCCATGCGATGGAGCATCGGCGTGATGCCGGCCTCCTCGACGAGGACGTCGGCGACGTACTTGAAGCGCTCGCCGTTGATGCCCATCGAGAGCGACTGGCTCTCGGGACTCGCCGCGCCCATCGCCGCCGAGCGCTCCTCGAGCTCGCGCCCGATGCCGTTCGCCTCGACCGTTCCCTCGTGGCGGTACCAGCCGATGCTCTCGACACCGACCTGGGTCATGTTCCCGCCGAAGCAGCCATACCGGTCGAGCAGCGTGGTCCGCGCTCCGGCCCGCGCCGCCGCCAGAGCAGCGCTGAAGCCACCGGGGCCGCTGCCGACGACGAGGACATCGGTCTCGTGGACGACCTCAACCGTGCGGGCTGCCTCGGTGATCGCGCTCATATCGCGCGGACAGGCGAGAGTCGGGCCAGGCTCACGCCGCCTCGACGGCGAACACCGGCGAAGGCTCGACGCTGACGCGGACGGCCGCGCCGGGCACGAGCCCGCGCGCATCCGAGGCCGACATCTGGGAGACCACGAGCGTCTCGTCAGGCAACGTCACCTGGGCCCGGCAAAGCGAGCCGAGGAAGCTGACCGCCGCGACCCGGGCGTCGCCGTCGTCGGCCGGCACCAGCCGGACGTTCTCCGGTCGGACCAGCGCCTCGACCTGACCGCTCTGGGTGGATCCCTCGAGGAGCGGCACCGCCGTCCCGAAGACGTTCACCGTGCCGCCCTGCGCGGTCGCGGCGATCCGATTGGTCAGGCCGACGAATTCGGCCACGAAACGGGTCTTCGGCCGGTCGTACAGCTCGGACGGAGGGCCGATCTGCTCGAGCCGCCCGGCCGACATCACGCCGACGCGGTCGCCCATCGCGAGCGCCTCCTCCTGATCGTGGGTCACGAAGAGCGTCGTGATGCCGATCATGATCTGGATCCGGCGGATCTCCTCACGAAGCTGGCGGCGGACCTTGGCGTCGAGTGCCGAGAGCGGCTCGTCGAGGAGCAGCACCTTGGGCTCGATCGCGAGCGCTCGTGCAAGTGCGACGCGCTGCTGCTGGCCGCCGGACATCTGATGCGGGTACCGGCCGGCCTGCTGGCCGAGCCCGACGAGCTCGAGTGTCTCCTCCGCCTTGCGCTTCCGCGTCGCCCCGTCCACGCCACGTAACCGGAGCCCGTAGGCGACGTTGTCGCGCGCCGTCATGTTCGGGAACAGGCTGTAGGCCTGGAAGACGATGCCCATGTTCCGCTTGTTCGTCGGAACGTCGGTGACGTCCTTCCCGTCGACCAGGATCCGGCCCTGATCCACGTCGTCGAGCCCGCCAAGCGCTCGGAGGGCGGTCGTCTTGCCGCAGCCGGAGGGGCCGAGCAGCGCGATGAGCTCGCCAGGTGCGATGTCGATGCTCAAGCCGTTCAGGGCATGCACCGACCCGTACCAGCGGTGCATGTCCTGGAACGCCACGGCAACGCCGTGCCCGTTCGAGGCGGTGTTCGGGCTCGAGTCGGTCATACGGCTGGCTCCTCGACCTGACGATTGGAACGGCGGCCGCCGCCGACGCGGGCGATCACGACCAGGAGGACGAATCCGAAGATGAGGGCCGAGAACGAGACGGCCACCGAGATGAAGGGGTCCTGCTTCCCGAGCACGACGATCACGACCTGGAGCGTGTTGAACGACAGCAGCGAGGAGATCGTGTACTCGCCCAGGACCAGCGCGATCGCAAGGACCGACGCCGAGAGGATCCCGGCCCGGATGTTCGGCATGATCACCTGCACGATCGTCCGTACCCAGCCGGCGCCGAGGCTCCGTGCAGCGTCGGCGAGCGTGGCCGTGTCGATGGAGCGAAGGCTCGCATCGATGGCGCGGTAGGCGAACGGCAGCACGAGGATGATGTCGATCAGGGCGAGTGTCAGCGGTGAGGCGCCGATCTTGCCGAAGTTCTGGCCCATGAAGCGGTAGATCGGCGCGATCCCGACGACCAGGACGATGGCCGGGATGGCGAGGGGGAGCAGACAGAGGAACTCGATCACGCGCCGCATCCGAGGGACACGCACGATCGTCCAGACCATCGTCGGCACGAGCAGGACGAGCATGCCGACGACGGTCAGCACGGCGATCTGCAGCGTCGTGGTGACGCTGTCGATCAGGTCCTGCTTGCCGATGATCGCGGTGAATGCGTTCAGGCTGCGACTGCCGAAGTCGCCACGCGTCGAGAACTCGAGCATCGCGAAGAGCGGCAGGAGCAGATAGCCAAGCACGACGATGAGGATCGCGATGCGCGCGATCATCTGGCCACGCGACGCTCGTGGGCGCCGACCGCCCTTCGGCGGTGCGGCGATCAAGGCGCCTCCACCGGGCGCCGGGGCGCCCATCTGCGTCGAGGGCAGACCGCTCACTTCACCCACCGCGACGCACGTCGCTGGATCAGTGCGTACAGGGCCATGACCAGGGACACCACGACGATCATCCCGAGCGCCAGTGCCTTGCCCACGTTCTCCTGACCGATGACGACCTCACTCTGGAGTGAACCCGCGATCTGGAGGGTCACGATCGAGGCGCCCTGACTGATCAGGGCCGCGGCCGTCGCGTAGGCCGAGAACGCATTGGTGAACAGCAAGAGCAGTGCGCCGAGGAAGGCCGGCGCGAGGATCGGCCCGCCGACATACCGCCAGAACGACCACGAGGATCCGCCGAGGCTCGACGACGCGTCATACCACTCCTGCCGCAACCCATCGAGCGAGGGCAGGAAGACGATGAGCATCAACGGGATCTGGAAGTAGGTGTACACGACGACCAGACCGGTCAGGCTGTACAGCCACGACGCGTCGGTCAGCACGTCGAGATGCAACACGTCGCGGACGAACATCGTCGCCAGACCGTTGAACCCGAACGTCGCGAGGAAGGCGAAGGCGAGCATCACGCCGCCGAACTGAGCGAGCACGCCCGACGCCGCGATCACGAACTGACGGAGCGGGCCGTTCGGGTCGCCACGGACCACGGCCCACGCGAGGAGACCGCCGATGATCGCCCCCGCGATGGCGGTGCTCACGGCGAGCTCGATCGACTTGGTGAACGCGTCGATGAACGTCTGATCCGTGAACAGGCGCGAGACGTTGTCGGCGGTCGGTTGACCACTGGCCGTCGTGAACGCCCCGACGGCGACGATGGCCGTCGGGAGGATCAGGAACAGGAAGATGTACGCATGGAACGGGATGAGTGCGAGGTAGTTCCGCGCTCCGCGGAAGCGGTTCGAGCCGGCCCCGCCAGAGGCGAGGCCGGCTGTCTGTGCCGTGGGCTGGCCGGGCGCGCTTGCCGACGTGTCGGTCATCGCGGCGCTCCGGTCTTCATCAAGACTCGATGACTACTTGATGTCGATGAACTTCCAGTTGTCGGTCAGGTACTTGGTCCCGGCGTCGATCTGCGCCTGGGTCAGCTGCACGGGTGCAGTCGTCGGGGCGCCGACAGCGGCAAGCGCGGCGGCATCCGCCGTTCCGGCCGTTTGCATCGCCTGAAGCCGGACCGGCAGGGCGAAGCCCTTCAGCCAGGTGTTCTGCCCGGCGTCAGAGAAGATGTACTCCATCCAGCAGCGAGCGGCTGCGGGGTGTGCGGCGTCCTTGTTGATCGCCGAGTTGTAGAACGCGGCGACGGGCGGCGCGTCCGACGGGATGACGACCTTCCAATCGATGCCCTTCGGCTTCAGCGACGCGACCAAACCACCCTGGTTGTAGGTCCAGTCGATGACGATCGGGGTCTGGCCGGACGCGACGGTGGCGTCGTTCGGGTCGACCGGGAGGAGGTTGCCGCTGTCCGCGAGCTTCTTGAAGAAGTCGACGCCCGGCGCGAGATCGTCGGCGGAGCCGCCGTTCGCCAGCGAGGCGAGGACCACGCCGTTGAAGCCTGCGGAAGCCTTGAGCGGGTTGCCGTTGAGGGCGACCTTGCCCTTGTACTTGGCATCGGCGAGGTCGGCGACCTTCGTGATGTCGCCAAGCTTCGAGTCATACGCGATCGACTCGAAACCGGTGTAGTTGTTGACCCAGAGCCCGGTCGCTTCCTTGTTGGCATCCGGGATGTCGGCCCAGCCGGCGACCTGGTACGGGGCGTACATGTCGGTGTTCGCGGCTGCGACGACGCTGCCGAGGTCGAAGATGTCCGGCTGGCGACCGGTCCCCGCGAGGTCCTTCGCCGCCTTGATCTCTCCGGCGCTGTCCGTGTCCGGCTGGTCGGACTGGACCTTGATCCCGTACTTCGTCTGGAAGTCGGTGATCATCTGGCCGTAGTTCGCCCAGTTGGCCGGGGTCGCGATGAGGGTGACTTGACCCTCTTCCTTACCCGCTGCGCACACCGCGTCGACGCCACCAGCGGCTGCGGCCGATGTGGCGGTCTTGGGATCGCCCGCGGCGGCCGATGCCGACTCGGACGGCGCTGCCCCGGATGCTGATTCGCTCGGGGCTGCGGCGCTCGGCGCCGACGTTGCGGCTCCGCCACCGCTGCTGCAGGCAGCGAAGAGGATCGCTGTCGCCGCCAGCAATGACGCGAGACGTTTCTTGTTCTCCACTTGAGACTCCTCCAACGACGGGTTTGTCGGCTGGACCGTGGACCGCGCGCTGCGCCGCCCTGCCTCCTCCATCGCGACGACGGTGGTACTCGAACCCAGCCGCTCTACGCCAGACGTCCTTTCGCTCCTCAGGGCGCCCCCCTGGCGCCGACTCGCCGCCTGACCGTAGTTGCGGGAGCATACGCGCGTCTGCCGGATGATTGCACGCGGCCAACATGACGTTCGTGTGAACTCTTCGTTATCGATCGGACAACGGATCGAACCCCCAAGAGCGCGCGTCCTGGCCGCCCGGTGGCGCCGACGATTGCGGGATTCCACGGGATGCCTCTTGCGGCGTCTCCCTGCACGCTGGCGGGGTTAGGCTGCGCGATCAGGGGAGGGGTGAACATCCACGAACGGCCGATCTCCCAGAGGCCGACACGCGTCGGGCTCGTCGACGACCATCCCGTGGTCCTCGCATCGATCGCGACCGCGATCGAAGGTGCGGGCGATCTCGCGCTCGTCGGCACGGCGGCTGCCATCGGCGATGCCGTCGCGCTCGCCTACCGCGTCGACGTCCTCGTATGCGACATGAATCTCGCCGACGGTGCCGAGGGCCTGCGCGTCCTCCGTGAGATCCACGACCCGCGGACACCGCGCCAGGCCGACCCTCCAGCGGTCCTCTTCCTCTCCGGGTTCGGCTATCCGTCGCTTATCCGCGCCGCGCTCGATGGCGGCGCGTCCGGCTACCTCGACAAGACGGCCGACGTCGCCGAGATCCTCGACGCGGTCCGAACGCTCGCTGCTGGCGGCACGGCGTATTCCGCGGTCGCGCTGCATGGCTCCCGCGACGCCCGGCGGCGCCCTTCCGACCGGGAGATCCAGGTCCTCGGATTCGTCGTCGACGGTGCGACGAACTCCGAGGTCGGCGCGGCGTTGGGCCTCTCCGAAAAGACGGTCGAGAGCCACCTTCGTCGACTGTTCGACCGCTACGGACTCCTGTCGCGCACGGAGCTGGCGGTGCTTGCCATCGAGGAGGGCTGGGTCGCCGCACGACGCGTCAAGCCATGAGAGCCGGGATCTTTGGGACCCTGGCGATCGGCGCCGTGGCCGCGCTCGTGGTGCTCGGAGCGTCCCGTGCGGCGTTCACGGGGGCTGCCCCGTCGCCGTCCACCATGATCCCGTTCCTGATCGCCGTCGGCGCTCTGTGCGTCGCCGGGCTGACCGTTCGGCGGCAGCCCACCGTCCCGTGGCTCGCCATGATCGTGTGCATCGCCACCGTGACGATCGACCTTGCCGCGCTCGGTCGCGAGCAGCGGTTCCTGGTCTCGGACGAGACCTGGCAATGGCTCGCCATCGCGATCGCCCTTTGCGCGATCCTGGCAACGAGCGCTTCCGCGGCCTATGCGGCGGATCCGGCACATCGCGTCGCCCGCTGGGTGCCGCCGGTGGCTGCTGCCGCCGTGATCCTGGTGTTCGGTATCAGCGCCTGGACGCTGGCAACGCCGGATCCGATATCCGAGATCCGTGCCACCTCACCGCTCGGTGATCTCGGTCTGGTCACACGGGTGTTCCTGATCACGACGGTCGCGCTCACGACGGTGACCGCCCTCGGCGAGCTGCGACCCGCCGCGCACCGAGCCACGAGGCGGCTCGAGGTCGCGGATGCCCACAGGCGCGACGCCGACGGGTCGATCCGCTATGCGGCGGCTTGGTTTCGGCTCTTCATCGATGAGCTCTCGCCAGGACGTGAACAGGCGCGTCGCGCGGCCGTGTCGGAGCGCGCCCGGCTCGCCCGCGATCTGCATGCCGTCGTCGTTCCCGATCTCCGACACGCGATCAGCGAGGCGGAGCGCGGCGGCTCGCCGGAGCGTCTGGCGACGTCGCTCCGGGACGCGCTCCACCAAGTCGAGGCGTTGATGGAGTCACGCGACACGATCGGGCTCGACATCGGCGGGCTGGTGCCAGCCCTCGAGTCGCTCGCCGAACGCACGGAGGCACGCTCCGAGGTCCGGGTGACGATCGATGTGATCGATGACGCCGACGGACCGACGGCCGCACCGCCGAGGGATGTCGAGGCGGCCGCGCTTCGGGTCGCGACGCTCGCACTCGACAACGTGACTCGCCACGCCCCCGCCGCCGCCGTCCGACTCACGGTCTCGCGAGGGGCCGAGCGTCTCCGCCTTTCGATCGAGGACGACGGCCCTGGCGTGCCGCTCGACGGACTGGGTGCCTGGGAGACCGGACGTGGACTGGCGGATATGACGACCGAGGCGCGGATGTGCGGCGCGAGCCTTCGGACCAGGCCTGGGGAACGAGGGGTCGGCACCTTGATCGCCTTCGACTGGCCGTCGGCCTGACTGCCGTTGCGGGATGACCCGCAACGCGCCTTCCGTCGCCTCCCCGATTCCGGGCACCACCCGATCAGCGGACGCTCCCTGGGCCTGGTCGTGAGACCGACGCTGCCCCAGCCAGGGGCGTTCAGGGGAGAAGCCGGTGGTATGTCTCAGGAAGCTGTGGGCGTGTATCGCCCGCGGTGAAGACGGCCAGGGTCTGGCCGAATACGCGCTCATCCTCGCGTTGATCGCGATCGTGGCGATCGTCGCTTTGATCTTCCTCGGGAGCCAGATCAGCACGATCCTCGGGAACGTTAGCGGGTCGATCTGACTCGCGCAGGGGGGACGGCCGCCGGTGTCTGCCTGGATGGGGCACCGGCGGCCACTCGTTTCCGTCGGTCA
>DATNFQ010000150.1:0-15403 GCA_035606295.1 Patescibacteria group bacterium | reverse complement strand
AGTCCTATCTGGCGGCCGCTCTGGCGCTCGACGAGCGGGTCGTCTGGATCGCCCGGGACGCCGAGATCGGCGATCGCGTCGCCGAGGAACTACAGGCCTGGCTCGGCGGACCCTCCACGGTCGCGGTGCTCGACCCACGGACAGCGCTCGCCTACGAGCGGAGCGAGCTGGTCGCCGATGAGACGGCGGCGCGCGTCGCGGCGCTGGCCGCCTGGCGGCACGGACGCGCACGCGTGCTCGTCGCCAGCGTCCAGGCGCTCCTCCAGCACACGATCGCGCCGGACGATCTGCCGGCCGAGCCGCGTGAGCTCGCCGTCGGTGCGCGGCTCCACCAGGACGCGCTGCTGCGCGACCTCTTCCAGCTCGGCTACGCGCCGGTCACCGAGGTCGCCGGGCGCGGCGAATTCGCACGCCGCGGTGGGATCGTCGATGTATTCCCGCCATCGATGGACCTGCCGATCCGCATAGAGTTCTTCGGGGACGAGGTCGACTCGCTGCGATCCTTCGATCCGACCGACCAGCGCACGACGGGCCGCGTCGAACGGGCGACCCTCCTGCCCGCGTCCGAGTTCCTGCTGCCGCAGTCCGGCATCGCGGACATCAGAGGCCGCCTCGGGCGCAGCGCGAGCCGGCTGTCAGAGCGGCTCTCCGGCGATCTTGCCCGGTTCGAGGGCACGACCGACGACCCGCTGCGACCCTCCGCCAACGTCCCCGGGCAGCTCGCCGGGGAGTCGCGGGCGCTGTCGGTCGGGGACGCTGCGGAAGTCTGGGCTCCGTACCTCGCGCCATCGACCGCGCTCGATCACATCGGCCCGGGGACGCTGCTGATCATCGACGAGCCCGGAGATGTCGCCGAGGCGGCCGGGTTCCTGTGGCGCCAGGCGGACGAGCGCCGCGCCGAACTGGTCGAGGCCGCCGAGCTGCCGAAGGACTGGCAGTCGACGTACCTGCCCGCGCGCGACTGGAAGAGTCGCCTCATCGCATCGAGGACCCTCGAGCTGACGTGGGAGTCGGAACCGCCGGCGGACGTGGCCATGGCCGGCGGCGCCCGTGGATCGGGCGATCTGTTCGGCTGGCGCGAACCGGCATTGCCACTCGGACGTGCGGGTCGGCTTCCTGACGCCATCGAGACGTGGCGCGAGGACGGTGCCCGGATCGTGCTTGCCTCGGATCAGGCGCCGCGGCTCGCCGAGGTCCTGGAGGATGCCGGGCACAGCGTCGCCGTCGTCGACCGCATCGATGACGCCCCACCGCTCGGTGCCATCGCGCTCGTGGGCCGAAGTCTGAACGGGGGCTTCTCCGGCGGGCCGGACGGGCTCACGTTCGTCACGGATCGGGAGCTGTTCGGAACGGTCCGTGTCCGCCGCCCGAAGGCGCTCCGGCGCGTCGTCCCGCGCGACCTGCTCGAGCGGCTCACGCCCGGCGATCTCGTGGTCCACATCGATCACGGCGTGGCGCGCTACCAACAGATGCTTCGGCGCGGTGGGACTGGCGAGGAGCGCGACTATCTGGAGCTGGCCTTCTCAGGAGACGACCGGATCTTCGTCCCGGTGGAGCAGATCGGACGCGTCACCCGCTACGCCGGTGCCGAGCGGCCGGCGCTCAGCAAGCTTGGTGGCACCGAATGGCTCAAGGCCAAGCAGCGGGTCCGAAAGGCGGTCGCCGAGCTCGCCGATGACCTGCTCGCGCTCTATGCGGCGCGCCAGCGCGCCGACGGACATCCCTTCTCCGATGACACGCCGTGGCAGGCCGAGATGGAGGCGTCCTTCCCGTACGAGGAGACCGTCGACCAGCTGCGCGCCACGGCCGAGGTCAAGTCCGACATGGAACGGACCGTGCCGATGGACCGTCTCGTCGTCGGCGATGTGGGCTACGGCAAGACCGAGGTGGCGCTGCGTGGCGCGTTCAAGGCGACCCAGGACGGCAAACAGGTCGCCGTGCTGGTGCCGACGACCGTCCTCGCCGCGCAGCACCACGCGACCTTCAGCCAGCGGTTCGCGGCCTTCCCGATCGAGGTCCGGCTGCTATCGCGCTTCGTACCGGCTCGTGAGCAGGCGGCGACGCTCACGGGCCTCGCCGACGGCTCGGTGGATGTCGTGATCGGGACGCACAGACTGCTCTCGAAGGACGTCAGGTTCAAGGACCTCGGGCTGGTCGTCGTCGATGAGGAGCAGCGGTTCGGGGTCGCCGCGAAGGAGCGGCTCAAGCAGCTCCGGCGCGAGGTCGACGTGCTGACGCTGTCCGCCACGCCGATCCCGCGGACGCTGAACCTGGCGATGGCCGGCATCCGCGACCTGTCGGTCATCGAGACCCCGCCAGAGGACCGGCTGCCGATCCAGACCCGCGTGGCGGAGGCGTCGGCGGGGCTCGTGCGTGACGCCATGCTTCGCGAGCTCGACCGTGGCGGGCAGGTCTTCTACGTCCACAACCGTGTCGAGACGATCGAGGCCCAGGCAGAGCAGCTTCGTCGTCTGCTTCCGGATGCCCGGTTCGTGGTGGGTCACGGCCAGATGCCCGAGGGCGCGCTCGAGAAGGTGATGATCGCGTTCGCCGCGGGCGACGCCGACGTGCTCGTGTGCACGACGATCATCGAATCCGGGCTCGATATCCCGAACGCCAACACGATCATCATCGATCGAGCGGACACGCTCGGTCTTGCCCAGCTGTATCAGCTCCGCGGTCGGGTCGGTCGGTCGTCGCGACGCGCGTACGCCTATCTGCTCTACCGACGCCGGGAGCGCTTGTCTGACGAGGCGCGCAAGCGCCTGCAGGCGATCTTCAACGCATCCGAGCTCGGAGCCGGGTTCCAGATCGCGTTGTCGGACCTCGAGATCCGCGGCGCCGGGAACATCCTCGGGGCGGAGCAGTCCGGGCACATGGCCGCGGTCGGATTCGACCTGTACTCGCGGATGCTGGCCGAGGCGGTCGAGGAGCAGAAGGCGTCACGCGAGGGGCGGGCACCGATCGTCGTCGCGCCGCAGGCGGTCGTGGATCTGCCGGTCGATGCGCACCTGCCGGACGACTACGTGCCCGACGAGGCCCAGAAGCTAGAGCTGTATAGACGTCTTGCCCGAGCGCGGACGGCCGGCGACATCGCTGCGTTCCGGCAGGAGGTCACGGATCGGTTCGGCCCGATGCCACCGTCGGTCACGCGCTTGGTCGAGGTCGCCGAGCTGCGGCTCGCGGCAGAGGAGGCCGGTGTCTCCTCGATCTCGCGGGAGGAAGGGCGGCTCGTCGTGCGCTTCGGTGCCGGGCTCACGCGAGCGGCGGCGATGCGGCTTCTCGGCGACGGTGGGTTACCGGGCGTCCGCCCGACCGACGTCACCTTCGCATCGAACCAGGTGCGCATCCGCGTCCCGCCCGACCCCCTCAAGGCGTGGCAGCTCACGGGAGCGGTCGTCGCGCGGCTACGTGCGGAGCCGGTCACGGCGTGACGTTGCTGCGGGCGGCGCTGCTCGCGGTGTTCGTGATGGCCTGCGCGCCGGCTCCGACCCCGACGGTCGCCGTCTCGCCGTCGCCGTCAGCAGAACCGAGCCCCATCTCGGGGGACGCGGCCGTGTCGATCGCCAGGGCGCAGCCGTCGCCGAAGGCCGACCCGGATGATGACGTGCTCGACGTGCGGCGCGGCACGTTCGGCGAGCTCGGGTCGGACTACGTGGCCCCGGGGGCGACGCCGGCCGCGGAGCCCGGTCGGTGCGTGTGGTTCGTGTCGCTCGGCCACGTGTCAGGCCCGTTGATGGGCCAGGGCATGAACTTCGTGATCGACTGTTTGAGCGGCGCTGTCATCCAAGCGTACGGCTGGATCACCTGACTCTACCGGCAGCCACTGTTACTTCACGTGTTACGACTGATGGCTGCAATCTCGGAAATGACGAGTTTGGCCGCCGTTTGGAACGTAACGCGTAACGGACGGCTGCCAAGCCGCCCTTCCGCCGTCAGTCGTAACACGTCATGTACCAAGCGCTGATGTCGGCGTCGTGACGAAGCTGAGAGACGCTTGACGTAGCGGTTCGAGACGGACGGCCGACGCGCCGCAACGCGAACCGCGGCACACTTTGGCCCATGTCGGTGAGCCAAACCCGGGAGAAGCCCACGCCCAGGAGCCACGATGGCCTGTGGGCGCCCGGGCGACGGAGCCTCATCGTGGGGCTCGTCCTGACGATCACCCTCGTCGCGTTCGAGGCACTCGCGGTCTCGACCGTCATGCCGATCGTCGCTCGCGAGCTGAACGGCATCGAGCTGTACGGCTGGGTCTTCACCGCCTTCATGCTCGGTTCGCTGATCGGGATCGTGCTCGTCGGTGGCCTGATCGACCGGCGCGGCCTCGGCGGACCGTTCGCAGCCGGGATCGCCCTGTTTGCGGTCGGGCTGATCGTCGGCGGGCTCGCGCCGTCCATGGAGGTCCTCGTCGGTGCGCGCTTCGTCCAGGGTCTCGGGGCCGGTACCGTCCCACCGATCGCGTACGTGGCCATCGGGCGGAGCTTGCCCGAGCACTTGCGTCCGCAGATGTTCGCGACACTGTCGACCGCCTGGATCCTGCCCGGGGTCGTCGGGCCCGCGCTCGCCGGGATCGTCGGTGAGACGCTCGGCTGGCGGTGGGTCTTCCTCGGGCTTCTGCCGCTCATCGTCGTGTCGGCGTCGATCGCGTTCCCGGCGGTCCGGACGATCGGGCCCGACCCGAACGACGCACCGAATGCGGCCACGCTCCGTGATCGGGCTCCATTGGCCATCCTCGTGGCCCTCGGGACCGGGTTGCTGCTTGCCGGCCTCACGAGTGGCGAGCCGATGCTGCTCGTCGTCCTCGGGATCGGCGGGACGATCCTCGGGCTATTCGCACTTCGCCGGTTGACCCCGGAGGGCACGCTCCGCGCTGCCCGCGGTCTCCCCGCCACCGTGTTGATGCGCGGCGTCATCACGTTCGCCTTCTTCGCCGTCGACGCCTACGTCGCCCTGGCGCTCGTCGAATGGCGCGGTCTGAGCGCGGCGCAGGCGGGCATCGCCCTGACCGCAGCGACCCTCAGTTGGACGGCTGGCTCCTGGACCCAGGCGAAGTTCTCGAAGCGCTGGCCCCCGGAGCGGTTCGTCCGTGCCGGCGTGATGGTCCTCGTCGTCGGGTTGGCGAGCTTCGCGATCGTCCTCGTGCCGTCGATCTCGCCGTGGGTCGCGCTGCCGACCTTCGCGGTCGCCGGCTATGCGATGGGCCTCGCCTATTCACCGCTCGCGCTCATCGTGCTCCGTGAGGCGCCGACGGCCGAGCAGGGTCGAGCGTCCTCGGCGATCTCGCTCACGGACTCGCTCGGCACGGCCCTCGGGACGGGGATCACCGGCGCTCTGGTGGCGGCATCGGTCCGCTCGACCGGGAACCCGGCGGGAGGCCTCGCGGTCGGCTTCGGCGTCGCCGTCGTCGTCGCGTTGCTCGGGGTCGCCCTGAGCGGCCGGTTGCACGAGGTGACCGACGAGGACCCGGTGGGCAACGTCGCCGTGGCACGCGGCGCCTGACGCTCGTGCGCCGTCGTCCGGTGCGGGCCGCGGCATCGTGACCCGACCTGTCGGCCACCTCGGGCCGGCACGTCCGCTGCGGTAGACTTTCCGCCCGGCTCGGCGCCCGCCCAGGACCCCGTCCGCCGACCGAAGACCACCTGCTGGAGGACCCCATCCAGATGTCCGCCGAGGCCCTGCGCGAACGGATCCGCGAGATCCCGGACTTCCCGAAGCCCGGCATCCTCTTCTACGACATCACGACGCTGCTCAAGGATCCCGGCGCCTACAAGGAGTCGATCGATCTGATGCTCGAGCCGTACAAGTTCGAGCAGGTCGACGTCGTCGTCGGGATGGAATCGCGTGGGTTCATCTTCAGCGCCCCGATGGCCTACCAGCTCGACGCGGGTCTCGTCCCGGTCCGCAAGCTCGGCAAGCTCCCGGCGGAGACGATCACCGTCGAGTACGCCCTCGAATACGGCTCGAACACCCTCGAGATCCATCGCGATGCGATCCAGCCCGGCCAGAAGGTGCTCATCGTCGATGACCTGCTCGCGACGGGTGGCACCGTCAAGGGCACGATCGAGCTGTGCGAGCGCCTCAAGGGCGAGGTCATCGGGCTCGCGTTCCTCGTCGAGCTCGAATTCCTCAAGGGTCGCGAGCGGCTCGACGGCCGCCGCGTGACCAGCGTCATCAAGTACTGACGGGCGCATCCCTCTGCTCCATCGACCGACCCGCCATGGCTGACTCCGACCGCACCGACGCTGAGCCCGCCGCTCCGGAGGGCGAAGCGCCCGCCGCTGCGAAGGCTGACACCCCCACCGGTCCCGAGACCGGTGGCGCCGATCTCGCGCGACGGCGGTTCTTCCGGCAGTTCGCGGGCGATTTCGTCCAGGGGGCCGTGACGGTCGTCGGGGCGGCACAGGCCCTGCAACGCGCCTCGGCCGAGGCCGCGAGCGCGATCCTCGATCCACAGGCATATGCGCCGGCGGCACCCGTGCCGCCGCCGTCACCGACCGGTTTCCGTGCGGCGTTCCGCGAGGCCGACGGCGTCCTGTACGTCATCGATCAGCGCAAGCTGCCGGAGTCGCTCGAGGAGTTTCCGATCAAGTCCGCGGCGATGGCTGCGGCGACGATCAGGGAGATGATCGTCCGCGGCGCGCCGGCCATCGGCCAGGTGGCCGCGATCGGCATGGCGCTGACCGCACGGGCCAACGCGAGCACCGGCCCGTACGCCCGCCGTGCGACGCTCCGCGGCGCCGCCAACGTCCTTCGCAATGCCCGGCCGACGGCCGTGAACCTGCGCTGGGCGGTCGATCGCGTCATGGCCGCATACGAGGCGGTCGGCGAGCTGTCCGAGGACGGCGACGCGATCGCCGCGGCGATCCGGCGCGAGGCGGACACCATCGTGTTCGAGACGACCGAGGATCATGGTCGCATGGCGACGTTCGGCCTCCAGGCGCTGCCGTTCCCCGAGGATCGCCCGCTGAACATCCTGACCCACTGCAACACCGGGCCGCTGGCGTGCGGTCAGTTCGGGACGGCGCTCGGCGTCGTCCAGGCAGCGCACAACGCGGGCCGGCCCCTCCACGTCTGGGTCGATGAGACGCGTCCCTACCTGCAGGGCGCCCGACTCACCGCCTGGGAGCTCGCCCAGGCCGGCGTACCCCACACGCTCATCCCGGACCTCGCCGCCGGGCACCTGATGGCCCGAGGAGAGGTCGATGCGGTCATCGTCGGGGCGGACCGCGTGGCGGCCGACGGGGACACCGCGAACAAGATCGGGACGTACACGCTCGCCGTGCTCGCAGCGCGCCACGACGTCCCGTTCTTCGTGGCCGCACCGATCAGCTCGATCGATCTCGAGACACCGACCGGCGCCGACATCCCGATCGAGGAGCGGTCGGGCAACGAAGTCCTCATGTTCCGCGATGTACGCATCGCTCCGCCGGATACCGATGTCCGCAACCCGGCGTTCGACGTGACGCCAGCCGACCTGATCAGCGGCATCGTCACCGAGGAGGGCGTGCTCCGGCCGCCCTACACCACGTCGCTCGCGGAGGCCGTCGCCGCGCGCGAGCTCCGTCGATCGAAGGCGCCCGGGTTCGCGGCGATCGCGACGACGCCGGCGGTCGCAGCGCAACCGTCGACGCCCGACGCGGCCTCCCCGCCTACGGCGACGCCCGACTGATGGCCACCGTCGCGATCACGCGCCGGCCGTCGACCGCCGCCCGCCTCACCACGGACCGCGACGCGCTGCACGCGTTCCTTGCGCAGGATCGGCTGTACGCCGCATACGCCATCTGCGACCTCGAGGACCGTGAGTTCGATCGCACCCGCTGGGGCGCCGCGTACGACGGCGATCAGATAGTGGCCGTCGGACTCGAATACACGGGCCCGACGCCCCAGCCGCTGTTCGTCATGGGGCGAACTGACGGCATCGGTGCGGTGCTCCGGGACGTCATCCGGCCGCGTGCCGCGTATATCGCCGCGCGCCCGGAGATGATTCCCTCGATCGAGGCGCACTACCGGGTCGACCCAGGACCGCAGATGGTCCGGATGTGGGTCGACCGGTCGCATTTCAGGCCGTATCCGGCCACGGTCCAGCGATTGCTTCCCGTCGAGATCGGCGAGCTCAACCGGCTCTACCAGCTCGGCTTCGCATCGTGGCTTCCTGCGACGGCGATCGCGGATGGCGTCTACTACGGGATGCGGGTGAACGGTCGCCTGGTCGCCGCCGCCGGAACGCATGTCATCAGCCATGCCGCGCGTCTCGCGGTCGTCGGCAACGTGCTGACGCACATGGACTACCGGGGCCGCGGCTTCGCCACGGCCGTGACCGGTGCGGTCACCGCAGAGCTGCTCAGGAGCTGCGACCAGGTGGTGCTCAACGTCCGGGCCGACAACCCACCGGCGATCAACGCGTATCGCCACCTCGGGTACGGCGAGCACGCCCGGTTCGAGGAACGGCTCATCCATCGACTCGGTCCGCCGTGGGCGGACCTCACGGCGCCGCTGCGCCGACTGTTCATCCGCAAGGAGACCGACCGCCCATGACCACCGAAGCGATCCTGCCTGCCCACGACGTCGCCGACCTCGGCCTGACCGCCGAGGGTGTGCGACGTATCGAATGGGCGGAGCGGGAGATGCCGGTCCTGCGCCTGATCCGCGAGCGTTTCGAGCGCGACCGGCCGCTGGACGGGATCCGCGTCGGGGCGTGCCTCCACGTCACGACCGAGACCGCGAACCTGATGCGGACGCTGAAGGCGGGCGGGGCGCAGGTCGTGCTCGCTGCGTCGAACCCGCTGTCGACCAAGGATGACGTCGCCGCGGCGCTCGTCGCGGAGTACGGGATCGCGACGTTCGCGAGGCGCGGCGAAGACCGCGACACCTACTACGACCACCTCAAGTCGGTCGCCGACACGCACCCCCAGATCACGATGGACGACGGGTGCGACCTCGTCTCACTGCTGCACAGCGACCGCCCGGACCAGGTCAAGGAAGTCCTGGCCGGCACGGAAGAGACGACCACCGGCGTGCTCCGTCTCAAGGCGATGGCCGCCGACGGCGCGCTCGGCTTCCCGGTCGTGGCGGTCAACGAGGCGCTGACCAAGCACCTCTTCGACAACCGCTATGGGACGGGCCAGTCTACGGTGGATGGCATCGTCCGTGCGACGAACATGCTGATCGCCGGCCGGAAGGTCGTGATCGCCGGGTATGGCTGGGTCGGCAAGGGCATCGCGTCGCGGATGGCGGGCCACGGGGCGCACGTCGCGGTCGTCGAGGTCGATCCGGTGCGAGCGCTCGAGGCGCTGATGGACGGGTTCGCGGTCATGACCCATGCCGACGCTGCCCGTTGGGGCGAGCTGTTCGTGACGGCGACCGGCAACCTGAACGTCTTCCGGCGCGAACACTTCGAAGCCATGCGCGACGGCGCCGTGATGGCCAACTCCGGGCATTTCGATGCGGAGCTGGACCTCGCCGCCCTGCGCGATCTCGCCGAAGGCCACGTCCGCGAGGTGCGCGACAACGTCCAGGAGTTCGACCTGGGCGGCAAGAAGCTGCATCTCGTCGCGGAGGGCCGCCTCGTCAACCTGGGCGCGGCCGAAGGCCATCCCGCGGCCGTGATGGACATGAGCTTCGCCAACCAGGCGCTGTCCGCCGAGTACGTCGCGAAGCACTACGCGGAACTCGAACCGCGCGTCTACGTCGTGCCCGAGGCGATCGATGCGGAGGTCGCCCGCCTCAAGCTCGCCGCGCTCGGGATCCAGCTCGAGCCGATGACGCCGGAGCAGGCCGCCTACGTCGCCTCCTGGCAGCACGGCACCTGACCGGCCGTCGGGGGAGCGGAGGCGCTAGGGTTCGAGCGATGGAGCAGGCGGCGCAAAACGAGGAGCACGAGCTCGAGATCGACGCGGGCGGACCGCCGACGCTGCCGTACGGCAGCTGGCCGTCACCGATCCGGATCGATGACCTGGTGGGTGAGGTCGTGCGCCTCAGCGACCCCTGGGTCGACGGTGACGACGTCTATTGGATCGAGGGTCGCCCGGCCGAGGGCGGCCGGAGCGTGCTGGTGCTGCGGTCGTCCGACGGCGTCACCCGCGATATCACGCCGCCGCCATTCGACGTCCGGTCGCGTGTCCATGAGTACGGCGGGGGCGCCTATGTCGTCGCCGGCGGCACGGTCCTGTTCTCGCATCTCAAGGATGGCCGTCTGTATCGGCTCGATCCGGGCGACGACGCGCCGCAGCCACTCACGCCTGAAGGACCCTTCCGGTATGCCGACCTCCGCTTCGATCCGGCGCGACGGCGGTTCCTGGCGATCCGCGAGGACCACACCGGCGACGGTCATCCCAGGTCGGCGATCGTCGACATCGCGCTCGACGGCGACCGACCCGTCCGCGTGCTGTACGAGGGGCCGGACTTCCTTGCCGCACCGCGCCCTTCACCCGATGGCCGAAGCCTGGCGTGGCTGGAGTGGGATCTCCCGGACATGCCATGGGATGTATCGCGACTCCGCGTCGCGCCGTTCCTCGATGACGGTGGCCTCGGGCCGAGCGACCTCGCGGCGGGCGGGAGTGACGAGTCGATCGCGCAACCGGAGTGGTCGCCGGACGGCCTCCTGCACTTCGTCAGCGACCGGACGGGCTGGTGGAACATCTACCGACTGGCGCAGGGGCCCAGGCTCGAGAACCTGACGCCCATCGAGGCCGAGTTCGCTGATCCCGCCTGGGTATTCGACCGCTCCTCGTATGGATTCCTGGCGGACGGCGCGATCGTCGGCGTCGGGCGGTCCGGCGGACGGGATCGCATCTTCCACATCGCACCCGGTGACAGCCTCGGCGAGGTCGCCTCGCCGTACACGGAAATCGGCACGCTCCGCGTCGGGCCGGCGGGGATCGTCGCGAACGTCGGCACGCCGACCGTGCCCTCGACGATCGTGTCGCTCGACCCTGCGACGCTGACGACGTCAGGCGTGCTCCGCCACTCGACGTCGATCGGCATCGACGCCGCCCAGATCTCTGTGGCAGAGCCCATCACGTTCCCGACGGCGGGCGGCCGGATGGCCCACGCGTTATTCTACCGCCCGGTCAGCCCCGATGTCGTGCCACCCGACGGGGATCTGCCACCGCTACTCGTGCGCGCGCACGGGGGACCGACATCCAGTGCGGTCAACGCCCTCGAGCTGACCTTCCAGTACCTGACGTCGCGGGGCATCGCCGTGGTCGATGTCGACTACGGGGGGAGCACCGGATATGGGCGCGAATACCGGCAGTCGCTCCAGGGCCAGTGGGGCATCGTCGACGTCGACGACTGCGTCGGCGCGGCGCGGTATCTGGTCGATCGCGGAGATGTCGACGGTGACCGCCTCGCCATCGAAGGAGGCAGCGCCGGCGGCTACACGGCGCTCGCCGCGCTCACGTTTCGCGACGTCTTCGCGGCCGGTATCAGCCTCTTCGGGATCGCCGACCTCGAGATGCTCGAGCAGGACAACCACAAGTTCGAATCCGGCTACGACGCGGGTCTCATCGGCCCCTACCCTGCGATGGCCGAGCGCTACCGCGAGCGCTCACCGATCCATTTCCTCGACCAGATCTCCGTGCCGGTGCTGATCCTCCAGGGCCTCGAGGACAAGGTCGTCCCGCCGAACCAGGCCGAGGCGCTCGCCGCGGCCCTTGAAGCGCAGGGCATCCCGTACGCCTACCTCGCCTTCGAAGGGGAGGGGCATGGTTTCCGGGGAGCCACGGCACAGCGTCGGACCCTCGAAGCCCGACTCACGTTCCTCGGCGCCGTCTTCGGGTTCACCGCGGCCGACGACCTCCCGCCGCTCGACCTCCACGGCATCGAACGGTGGCAGCGCCCGGCGCGCGTCGCCTCGGGCCACTAGCCTGCCCCCGCACCGCACGCGCCCCGCCTGACATGCCGCCGACCACGGCCCTCGACGCCATCGAGCTCGTCCTGCTGCTGCTCGCGGCGGCGGTCGGCATCCGCTACCTCGCGCGGCGGGTGGCCATCGCGGAGCCGATCCTCCTGCTCGTCGCGGGCGTGCTGCTGGGGCTCTTCCCGAACCTGCCCCACGTCGAGCTCGAACCCGATCTGGTGTTCGCGCTGTTCCTGCCGCCGATCCTCTTCGCGGCCGCCTACTTCACGCCGATCCGCGACTTCCGGGCGGACGCCCGGGCCATCCTTCTGCTCGCGGTCGGCCTCGTGCTGTTCACCGCGGTGGCCGTCGGTCTCGTCGCGCAGGCGATCATCCCGACGATGAGCCTCGCTGCGGCGCTGACGCTCGGTGCGATCGTCGCGCCACCGGATGCGGTCGCGGCGACCGCCATCTTCCGGCGGCTCGGCGTCCCGCGCCGGATCGTGACGATCCTCGAAGGGGAGAGCCTGGTCAACGACGCGACGTCGCTGACGCTGTACCGCGCGGCCGGGGCGGTCGCCGTGGGAGCGATCGCGTTCTCGCCCGCCGCGACCACCGTCGACTTCATCGTGATCGGGATCGGCGGGTTGCTGGTCGGCGCCGTGATCGGGCTCGTGATGACGACATTGCTGCGCAAGACCGGGGACCCCGTCCTCGAGATCGCGGTGACGCTGATCGCGCCGCCGTTCATCTACCTGCTTGCCGAGCGATTCGGGCTCTCGGGTGTCCTCGCGGTCGTCGTCGCCGGGCTGATCACGGGGCGGCGGGCGGCACGCGTCCTCTCGCCGGACGCGCGGCTGCTCGGAAGCGGCGCCTGGCAGATCGTCATCTGGGCCATCAACGCGATCGTGTTCATGGCCATCGGACTGCAGCTCCCGACGATCATGGCCGGCCTCGCGGCCACACCGGCCAACGTGCTGATCGGCTATGGCGTGGCGATCAGCCTGACCGTCATCGTCGCCCGGATCGTGTGGGTCGTCCCGTCTGCCTATCTGACCCGTGGCCCGATGACCGCCGAGGAACGCGCGGCATACCCGACGATCCGTGTCGCTGCGGTCGTCTCGTGGGCCGGCATGCGCGGCGTCGTGTCGCTCGCGGCGGCCCTCGCGCTCGCGCCGGACTTCCCGGAACGGCCGCTCATCCTGTACCTCACGTTCTGCGTGATCGTCGCCACGCTCGTCGGCCAGGGCCTCACGCTGCCGTGGGTGATCCGGAAGCTCGGTGTCTCGGCGGTCGGCGACGGGATGGAGGCCGAGGAGACGCACGCGCGCCTCACCGCAGTCGAAGCCGGCCTCGCCCGGGTCATCGCGCTGCGGGACGAATATCCGGACCACCTGCCGCTGCTCGACCAGATCCGTGACGAGCTCGAGCACGAGGTGTCCCACGTCGCACCGCGCGACATCCCGGTCGATGAAGCGCAGCAGGAGGCGCTCGACCATCGGGCGATCCGGGCCGCCGTCCTGGCAGCGGAGCGCGAATCGGTCATCCAGCTTCGCGATGACGGCGTCATCAACGACTCGACGCTGCGCCGGATCGAATTGGAGCTCGACCTCGAGGCCGTGCGCGCCGGTGACTGAGTGCTACCCTTCCGCCCGATGAGCATCGTCGACGCCGCGCAATATCTGTTCACCTCGGAATCCGTGACCGAGGGACACCCCGACAAGATGTGCGACCAGGTGTCCGACGCGATCCTGGACGCGATCATGCGCGACGATCCGGACGCCCGGGTCGCCTGCGAGACCGCCACCACCACGGGTCTCGTGCTGGTCCTCGGTGAGATCTCGACCCACACCTACGTCGATTTCCAGGCGATCGTGCGCGACACCGTCCGTGACATCGGCTACACGCGAGCCGACTACGGCTTCGATTACCAGACGTGCGGCACGCTCGTCTCGGTGAAGGGTCAGTCGCCGGACATCGCGCAGGGTGTCGATGCGGCGCTCGAAGTCCGCGACGACGCGGCGCCGGCGTTCGAGCTGGGCGCCGGTGACCAGGGGATGATGTTCGGGTTCGCCTGCCGCGAGACCCCCGAGCTGATGCCGCTGCCGATCGCGCTCGCGCATCGGATGGCCCGGCGGCTGTCCGAGGTGCGGCGGACCGGTCAACTGCCCTATCTCCGCCCGGATGGCAAGACCCAGGTCACCGTCGAATACGAGCGTGGCGTACCGGTCCGCGTCCGGACCGTGGTCGTCTCGGCCCAGCACGATCCCGATGCTCGTCCCGAGCGTTTGCGCTCCGAGATCGTCGAGTCGGTGATCCTCCCGTCGATCCCACGCGAGCTGCGCGAGGTCGACCCGGTGATGCACGTGAACCCGACCGGTCGCTTCGTCACCGGCGGGCCGATGGGCGATGCCGGCCTGACCGGCCGCAAGATCATCGTGGACACGTACGGCGGCATGGCGCGCCACGGTGGCGGCGCCTTCTCGGGCAAGGATCCGACGAAGGTCGACCGTTCGGCGGCGTATGCCGCGCGCTGGGTGGCCAAGAACGTCGTCGCCGCCGGGCTCGCCGACCGCTTCGAGGTCGAGGTGGCCTACGGCATCGGCATCGCACGCCCGATCAGCTTCAGCGTCGACTCCTTCGGGACCGGACGGATCGACGACGCGCAGATCCAGGCGCTCGTCGAGCGCCACTTTGACCTCCGGCCGGCGTCGATCATCGCCGCGCTCGACCTGCGGCGACCGATCTATCGGCAGACCGCCGCGTACGGCCACTTCGGCCGACCCGACCTCGACCTTCCCTGGGAGCGTACGGACAAGGCGGCGCTGCTTGCGTCCGAGGCCGGTCTCCCCGAGCCGACCCCGGAGCCGATCACCGCCGGCTGACCCCGTGGGCCTGCTCGCCGCCGCCTGGGGCGCGATCGCCGCCGCCTCCCTGATCATCGGGGCGCTGATCGCGCTGGTCCGTACCGTCCCGAAGCGGCAGCTCGGGCTGATCATGGCGTTCGGCTCGGGCGTGCTCATCAGCTCGGTCGCCTTCGAGCTCGTCGAGGAGGCCGTCGGCATCGGCGGCCAGATCCCGGTCGCGGTCGGGATGACGCTCGGTGCGGTGGTCTTCTTCCTCGGCGACCGGCTGATCGACGGTCTCGGCGGGGAGGGCATGGGCTCCGTGAACGGGCCCGAGTCGCCCGGCTCCGGACTCGCGATCGTGCTGGGCGCCGCGCTTGACGGGGTCCCCGAGTCGATCGTGCTCGGGCTCACGATCGCGGTCGGTGGCGAGACCGGGATCGCGTTCTTCGCGGCGGTCTTCCTCTCCAACCTGCCCGAGGGCATCGCCGGGACGGCCGGCCTCCAGAAGGGCGGCTGGGACAAGTGGCGGATCATCCGCCTCTGGTCGATCGTGGTGATCGCCTCGGCGATCGCCTCTTTCGTCGGCGCGACGCTCCTTTCGGGCGGTCAGGGCGACCTGCACGCGTTCATCCTCGCCTTCGCCGGTGGGGCGATCCTCACGATGCTCGCCGACACCCTCATCCCCGAGGCGTTCGAGAATGCCGGGAACCTCGCC
>DATNFQ010000149.1:0-3171 GCA_035606295.1 Patescibacteria group bacterium | reverse complement strand
TGTCCTATGGTCGGGAGCGGCGTTCCGGTCTCCTCGCCATGGAGGACAAGCTGCCGGATCCACCAGAAATAGTCGCGATCCCGGTACCGCCGCGGGACCCGGCCGCAATGCCCGACCGACAACGTGACGTCACGACCCGCCTCGAACAGCTCCTCAGCGAGCTGGACCCCGGTCTGGCCCGTCCCGACCACCAGCACGCCACCGGGGGGTAGCGCGTCGGGGTTGCGGTAGTCGTGGGCGTGGATCTGGGCGATGGACGGACCGAACCCCAGCTCAGGGATCCTGGGGATGTGGAACGCACCCGTAGCCCCGATCACGTCGACAGAACGGATCGTCCCGCCAGAGGTCTCGACGACGAAGCGCGTGGCCGCCGAACCGGCGTCTCCAAGGGTCACCCGGCGGACCTCGGTCTCGAGGGCGATGGGGGCGTCGATCACCTCGGCGTAGCGAGCGGTCCGCGAGATGATCTGGTCGCGTGTCATGAACCCGTTCGGGTCGCCCGCGTCGTACGGCTGACCGGGTAGGTCGGTCAGCAGGTTCGGCGTCACGAGCTGGAACGCGTCCCAACGGTCCTGCCACCCACCGCCGAGCGTCGAACGTCGCTCGAGCAGGACGTGCTCGCGACCGGCCTGCCTCAGCAGGCGACTCATGATCAGCCCGGCGTGGCCGGCACCGATGACGACGGTATGGGTCGACGCCGGCAGGTCTTCAGGCACGCCTCGAGCATACGCAGTCTGGGCGTGGTGGCGTCCAGCGGTGACGGACGACACCAGATGGACCTGACCGTTCCGCACGCGACCGACCTCTGGCGGGACCAAGGTCAGGGTGCCGGGTGGCGAACGGACGCCCATACTCAGCCACGTTCTGATCAACCGGCCATCGCCGGTCCCGCCCTTGCTCCGGGGGAAGGAGAAAGGACGCGTGTTGCACGCACTTCGCGCCTCTCGCATGACCCCGATCTGGGTCCTGCTCGGGACGCTGCTCATCGTCGGGTTCGCCGCCGGTGCCGTAGGCCGATCCGGCGCGACCCCGACCGGCTTGGTGGCTGCCTACGTCGACGTGAACGGCAACGGCATCGATGACAGCTGCGAGACCGGCGAGATCGTCGCCGATCCCGACGCCGCAGCCGCTGAGGGCGAGGCCGTCGACCTGGATGGCGACGGCACGATCTCGGTATCGGAGGCTGCGCAAAGCGACCGCATCGGCGGCAAGAACTGCAACCACGGCGGCTACGTCAGCTGGGTCGCTCAGGGTTCCTGTGCAGACGCCACGCCGACCCAGACGCCCGCGCAACCGGCCTTCGTGACCGGAGACGCACCTGAAGGTGCGACGGACGAGACCAACACCGAGTCGACCTCGTGCGACGAGACCGCCGTCGAGCCGACCGAGACGCCCACGGACGCCACCGAACAGGCCGCGGACACGACGTGCGTCGAGGTCCCGCCGCCCGACCACGATCCTGCGCTCGATGAGCAGAAGAACGGTCATGGCAAGTGGGTGTCGTTGGTCGCCCAGTCCGATGCCATCGGTGGAAAGAACTGCAACCACGGCGGCGCGGTCAGCGAGGCCGCGAAGAAGGACCACGACGCCGCGAAGGCCGCTCGTGATGCCGCAAAGGCTGCGCGAGAGGCTGCACGTGAGGCCAGAAAGGCTGCACGTGAGGCCGTAAAGACCGCCGGCGGGCAGGGCAACGGGAACCCGCACCAGGACTAGCCCCCAGATCGAACCGCTCCCCCCGGACGACGGCGCCATTCCCCCCAGGCGCCGTCGTTCCGATTCCCGGCGTGTCGACTACAACGAGTCGGTTGACCCGTACCTGCCCCGGGCCTACGCTACCCGGACGTCCCAGGCGCCGATCGTTAACGGCGTACCGGACATCTGAAACGGCCCGATCGCGGCCCAACGAGGGGGCCCGGACCTTCGGTTTCGACGGTCCGTTGCCACACCGTTCGTGCGGTGCAAGGTTCCTCCCTCGGCCCGCGAACGAGCCCTCGTATACGTGATGCGTCCGGCCGCATGATCCGGTCCGGATGGGAGGAAACCGATGGAGACACCGGTCGTGGTGGCGGTGGCCGTGGTGGCCGCCGTCATCGGGGTGCTACTTGGCGCCCTGGGCCGCACGATGTGGGCATCCCAGGGCATGAAGGCGGCGCAGGCGGAGGCGCGGCGCATCGAGGCCGAGGCACGGACCCGCCAGAAGGAGCTCATCCTCGAGGCGAAGGACGAGAAGCTTCGTCTCGGCCGTGAAGCTGAGGAAGAGGCGCGCGCGCGCCGGAACGAGCTGGCCTCCCAGGAGCGACGGCTGATCCAGCGCGACGAGCAGCTTGACCAGCGCACCGAGATGCTCGAGCAGCGCGACCGCAAGCTCCTTGAGCGGGAGCGCGAACTCGACAAGGCGAAGGAGGATCTGGCCCGCGCGACGCAAGAGCAGGTGACCGCCCTCGAGCAGGTCTCGGGCATGAGCGCGGACGATGCCAAGTCGATGTTGCTGGACGCCGTCCGGGCGGAGGCCGAGCACGACGCCGTGAAGCTGGCAAGAGCGATCGAGCGCTCGGCGCGCGAGGAGGCTCAGGACAAGGCCCGGGACATCGTCCTGACCGCGATGCAGCGCGTCGCCGCCGACCACACGGCGGAGCACACCGTCAGTGTGGTCCACCTGCCATCCGACGAGATGAAGGGCCGGATCATCGGCCGGGAGGGTCGCAACATCCGCGCCCTCGAACAGGCCACCGGCGTCGACCTGATCATCGACGACACCCCGGAGACGGTCGTCCTGAGTGGTTTCGACCCGGTTCGTCGCGAGGTCGCCCGGATCGCGATCACGAAGCTCATCGCTGATGGGCGCATCCATCCCGGTCGGATCGAGGAAGTCGTCGCCAAGGCACGCGCCGAAGTCGATCTCGTCATCCGGCAGGCAGGCGAGCAGGCCGCCTACGAGGCCGGAGTCCCCGGGCTGCCTGCGGAGATCGTCAAGCTCCTCGGCAGACTCAAGTACCGCACGAGCTACGGCCAGAACGTGCTCAATCACGTGGTCGAGACGAGCCACCTCGCGGCCGTCATCGCGGCGGAGGTCGGCGCCGACGTCCAAGTCGCCAAGATGGGCGGTCTGCTCCACGACATCGGCAAGGCGGTCGACCACGAGGTCGAGGGGCCCCACGCGGCCATCGGTGC
>DATNFQ010000148.1:0-8446 GCA_035606295.1 Patescibacteria group bacterium | reverse complement strand
AGGCGATCTGGTCCCACGGCAGCAGGTAGCCCGTGAAGCTCAGCATGATGGTCAGGAACAGGAGCACCACGCCGACCACCCAGTTGAACTCGCGCGGCGGCTTGTAGGCGCCGTGGTAGAAGACCCGCATCATGTGCAGGAACACGAAGAACACCATCAGGTGGGCGCCCCACCGGTGGACGTTGCGGGTCAGCAGGCCGAACGTGACCTGGCTCTGGATCTCGAGGATGTTGGTGTAGGCGAGGGTCGCCGACGGGACGTAGAAGAACATCAGGTAGACGCCCGTCACGGTCAGCACCAGGAACAGGAAGAACGACAGTCCGCCGAGACAGAACGTGTAGGCGAACTTGACCGCGTGCTGGCGGACCCTGACCGGGTGGATGTGCAGGAACACGTTGTTCATGACCGCGTACGCGCGCGAGCGCTCGTCGCGCGGGTAGGGCTGCCGGAACAGGGACCGCCAGACCGGGCTGCGCCGGATCGTCTGGTCGACCCGCTCCAGGAAACTCACCGGGCTCCTCCTGCCACGCCGGGGGTGCCGGCCAGCTGCGCATCCCGTCTACGTCGCCGCTCACTATATCGTGCCACGATATATACGCCTCCCCTGGGGTTCACGTCAAGGGACAAAGGCCCGTCGCGGCGTGGGTAACCGACGTGTTACCGTAACGGTGATGTTACCGAGCACGGATCCGTTCGCTGCCCTCGGCGACGAGAACCGCCGGACGATCCTCCGCCTCCTCACCGACGGCGAGCGATCGGTCGGCGACCTGGCGTCGTCGATGCCCATCAGCCGGCCCGCGGTGTCCCGCCACCTTCGACTCCTGAAGGAAGCCGGTCTGGTCAGGGAGCGAGCCGACGGGACACGCCGTCTCTACGCGCTGGACGACCTCGGCGCGGAGGCCATGCGGGAGTACATCGAGTCTGTCTGGGGGGAAGCCATGGCGCGCTACCGCCTCGTCGCGGAGAACTCGCGTGGTCGGAGCAAGACGCGATGATCGAGCCGTTCCGGCTGGCGTTCGACCTCCGTGCACCGCAGGACCACGCCTTCGACGTTTACACGCGGGACATCGATCGCTGGTGGCCGGCCAGCCATACCCAGACCGGCCGGTCCGACCTTCGGATCGTGATGGAGGGCCGAGCTGGCGGCCGCATCTTCGAGCAGACGCCGGAAGGTGACGAGTTCGATTGGGGTCGGGTCCAGGTCTGGGAGCCGCCAGGACGAATCGTCTATTCCTGGCACCTTCGACGGGATCCAGCCGAGTGGACCGAGGTCGAGATCGTCTTCCGACCCGTCGGCGCGGAGGCGACACACGTCGAGATCGAGCATCGCGGGTGGGAGCGGCTCGGCGCCGTTGGACAGAAGGAGCGCGACATGCACGGGAGCGGCTGGGGGACGCTACTGCCGCACTATCAGGAAGCCGTCGCGACGGCAGGAGTCGAGGAGGAGACCGCATGAGCGGCAGTGGCACCAAGGACGATCCGTGGCAGCTCAAGACCCCGCCAGGCACGTCCGAGTACCAGATGTGGCGCGACGACGCGGCCGATCCACCGGTGATCGTCTGTCAGGTCGGCTCGACCCAGCTGAAGTACGACGCACGTGCGATCGATGATCTGCACGCGATGCTGAAGGCCCATGGCGACTGGATGGACCTTGGGGCCGCGGACGAGCAGAAGGACGCGAAGCCAGGGACGGTCGAGGCCTGGGGGCGTGATCCGTCCAACCCGGTCGGTGGCTGGTACGGGACGCGCAAGGGCTACCGCGGGCGGTTCGGGATGTACATGCCGCCATTGCTCGAGGCGCTCGGACTCGCCGATCTGACCCATGACGCGAAGAACAACAGGATGCGGGCGATCTAGCGACCGCCCGCATCCGGATGGCGTTCAGGATCGAGGGGCTACGTACCAGGCCGCCATTTGCCCTCGCCCTTGGTCCAGAGATTGCCGGTCGCGGAAGCCTCACCCGTTCCATCCGCGTTGATGATCCGGAGGAACTCGTCGGCTCCGAGGTTCGCTAGCTTCCCGAACAGGATCCGCCCATCGGGGGTCCAGCTCGGTCCCCGCACGATCGGTCCGCCGACCGCGTTGTCGGTGACTTTGGTCAGACCCGATCCGTCGGGCTTGATCGTGTACAGATCGGAAGGCTTCGCGGGGTCCAGTAGGGCGTCGCCATCGAAGCGATTCGATCGGAAGACGATCAGGTCGCTCGTCGGATGCCAGAACGGGTACCCGGCGAGGAGGCTGTCATCGGTGAGTTCGCGTGGCGTGTGATCGGCGCCAGTCACGTCGACCACCGCGATGACCGACGAGGTGATGCTCGTGTCCTCGGGCTTGCCCTTGTAGTGCAGGATCTCGAGCACGATCTTCGTCCCGTCTGGTGACCAGGACGGGCGAGCGAGCGATGCGTCGGTCGTCGAGTACAGCTCTCTGGACGTGCCGGTCGCGACATCGACGACGTTCAGCGACATCTTCGTGAACGAATCGCGGTCGTGTGTCGGAGCCACGTAGGCGATCGACCGCCCGTCGGGCGACCAGTCCGGGTTGATGCCTTCGGTGCATGTCTCATTCGGGCAACCGTCGGGCGTTTCGGTGAGCTGCCGAGCACCCGTCCCGTCTGCGTTGGCGATCCACACCTGGGAACCGCTGGCGTTGTTCCCCTCGAAGGTGACCTGACGACCGTCGTTCGACCAGCGAGGGGTCGCGACCGCGACATCAAGGTCCTCGAGGATCGTGTGGGATCCTTCTGCGTTCGGCTTGATCAAGGTGGCACCGTGTGCCGCCTCGACCAGGAGCCAGGCCTCGCCGTCGGCGAGGGGGTACGTGATGACCGTCGGTCCCGACGCCGACGAGGATGAGCTCGCGGAGGGGCTCGGGCTGACGGGAACCGCACTCGGGACGGCTCGCCCGCCCGTGCCGACGACAGCCATCGCGGCGATGGCGACCAGCAGGGCGCCAAGCGCGGCGAAGATGATCATGGGCCGAGGCATCGCAGGGGTCCTCCACGGGCGCCACAGCGCCCGTTGCTTGGTCCCATGGACGTCGTTCCGGATCCCGGTCAGTAGACGTTCGGAGAGCTCTTCCGGTCCCCCTTGCATGAAGGTGTGGATGAGCTCGTCGACGTCACGCTCGCGGGTCATGCCGGACGCTCCTGGGAATCGAGGGCCGAGCGGGCATCAGCTTCGAGCGACGCCCGCATCGCGTTGGTGGCGTGATGCAATCGGGACTTGGCGGTCCCGATGGGGATATCGAGTCGGTCCGCGACTTCCGGGAGCGTGAGCCCGAGGTAGTGGTGGAAGACCAGCACGGCTCGTTGCTCCACGGAGAGGCGACGGATCCCGCGGTCGAGCTGGTCTCGATCGACGACCGCATGGACGTCGTCAGGGGCGAAGCTCGACTCGGTCGGGAGGGCGCGGATGTTCGCCGCGTAGCGACGGGACTTCCGAGCCTCCTCGTAGCACGCGCGTGTCAGGGTGCGATGGAGCCACGGCTCGAATCGATCCGGTTCACGGAGCGATCGAAGGTCGCGCCACGCGCTGACGTACGCGGTCTGGACAGCATCCTCGGCGAGATCGACGTCGCGCAGGATCCGATACGCGATGCCGACGCAGCGATCGCCGGTGGCGCGAACCAGCGCTTCGAAGGCGTCCTCGTCGCCTCGTTGCGCCTGTTCGACCAGACGTCGATCCACTGCTCCCTCCGGGTTGTCGGCGCGTCGAGTTGACGCGCATAGCATGAAGAGGGCGCATCCGACTGGAAGGTTCTAAATCCGTCGACGTGTAGCGTTGCTCTCATGAAGTTCCAAGGATCCCTGGGCATCGTCCGGTCGATGCGACGCCTCGATCGTGCCCTTCTGACCCAGCTCGTCACGTTCGGAGTGATCGGTGTGGGCAGCACGATCGCCTACGCGATCCTGTATCTGCTGCTGCGGACGAGTGCGCACGCACAGGTCGCGAACGCCGTCGCGCTCTTCATCACGGCGGTCGGCAACACGCTGATCAACCGGCGGTTCACGTTCGGTGTACGTGAGCGACGTGGTGTCGCCGGCGACCTCATCGCGGGCTTCGTGGCGCTCGGGCTCGCGCTCCTGATCACGTCAGCGTCGGTGGCGATCCTCGGGGTGGTGGCCCCATCGGCCGGCCGGGTCGTGGAGATCGCGGTGCTGACCGCGGCCAACGTGGTGGCGACCCTGATGCGCTTCATCGTGTTGCGGACCTGGATCGGGCGGCGGGTGACCTCGTCTGGTCTTGTTACGACTGACGGCTGAAACGCCGAAACGGGCAATTCCAGCCGCCGTCCGTAACGAGCCGTGTTCCAACCGACCGGCGAACGCCGCTTCCGCCGTCAGGGCCGTATCTAGCGAGCGCTCCTAGGCGGTCAGATCCGCTGGCTCGTCGGGCTGCCCGGCCCCCAGCACCGCGAGCACTTGATCGCGGCTCGCCTCCATGTTGTGGATCCGCCGGCCGTGCTCGATCGTCGCGTCGACGACCTCGTCGAGCGGACCGGTCACCTCCCAACCGCATTCGCAGCGGTTCGTGTATTCGCCCGTGTCGGTCATCTCGATCTCCTTCAGCCCAAGGCTCGAAAGGGTTCGGGTACGTATGCCGCAAGGATCGGTCGCCATCCGGGTGGCAGGGTCGCCGCGACCGCCGGATCGTCCTCGGCCAGCCAGGCGAGGTGCCGCAAGCCATGTTCCACGACGGCCTCGACCGCGATGTCGCGCGGTGCGACCGTCGCCTCCGATCGGGCAAGCTCCGCCCGCCCGATGGGGACACTCTCCATCGACCCGACGAGTCCCGGCTCGATCACGACCACGAACGACAGGATGACGGCGTCCCTGTCGCGCCGCCATGACGTCGAGTGGACGAGGAGTGGCGGCCCCACGACATCACGGACGATCCGGTCGACGACCTCGACCGGATGCTCGGTCGGTCCGAGCTGGAGGTACCACGCGTGCGGGCCGTCAGGCCCGGTCAACAGGATCTGGTCGCCATCGAGCCAGACGACGAAGACCTCCGCCTGGATGGGACTGTCGACATCCCAGCCCACCGGGTCCCGGGTCATGTCACTCGACAGGGCCTCGGCGCCGGGCATTGACCCGTCGCCCGCGCGCCGGGCCGGCGCCATCGGAGGCGACGGCCGCCAATGCCTCCTCGGACGGCTCGAGTGCCGGCGGCAGGTATGGCAATGACGTCTGCGATTCGAGCCCGGACTGGATGATCCGTTGCAGCTCCACGTCGATCGCCGGATCCGTCTCGATCGGCCGGTAGGCCGCGAGTCGCCGCTCGACCTCGTCGACAGCGCGCTGGTAGGTGTCCTTTCCGCCCGCCTTCATCCAGTTCTCCCGGTTATCCCGATCGACGATCGGGGAGGGGAGATACAGCTCGGTCGGCCAGTGGGCCATGGTGTGGTCGGCCATGATCAGGTGCTGGTCCGCCATCAACTGGTCGATCAGCGCGCCGACCGGCAGATCCTCGGCGACCCGGATCTCGCGCACGAAGCGGAGCGCCTGCCCGCACATCTCGTCGTCAAAGACCAGCTTCGGCAGGTTGAAGACGAGCAGGAAGTCGAGCATCCCAGGTCCCGACACGCTGTTCACGCCCGCGAGCGCGGCGATCAGCGCCGAGCCGAACGTCTCCGCGCCGGCCTGCGCATCGAGGATCGGTCCGTCGGACAGGGCCATGTACGACTGGCACGGGAGCCCGAGCGCCTTGGCGACCGCGATGTACGCGGCGTCGAGCTGGATCGCCTCGATCGCGGACATCGGAGACGACGCGATCTTCATGTGGAACGTAGCCGGCGCCCCGCCGAAGAGGACTGGCGATCCCGGTCGGATGATCTGGGCCATCGTGATCCCGGCCAGGACGTCGACGGTGTGGAAGACCGTCGCACCGACCGTCGTCACAGGCGCGATCAGGCCCATCAGCGTCACCGGCACGATCTCGACCGGGATACCTGCCTCGACGCAATCGATCAGGTTCTGGCACGAGTCCTCGGAGTACCGGAAGTTGCCTGTCGCGGTGATCGTGAAGATCGACATCGGACGCGCGATGAGATCCGCTCGGTCGGCTCGGAAGAGCTGCATCATCTCGACCATCCGGGGCACGCCATGCTCCGTGAAGGCGCCAGATACGACCGGCTTCTTCGAGTTGGTCAGGACCATGTAGAGGCGCCACGCATCGGAGACCTGCGCCTCGATGTCGTCGTTGGTCGAGAACGCCGTCGCGAGATAGGCGATGTGCGGGAGCCCGTCACCCAGCCGGACGTACTCGACGAAGTCCGTGGAGTTCGCGAGCCGCACGTCACCCGTGCGGTGGTCCATCGTCTTCAGGCCCGAAGAGCCGGGCACGAAATGGACGCGGTCCTCCCCGAGGTCGGCGTGGGGAAGGCCGTCGCGGTCGTAGAGGATGAACGAGCTCGGCGCCGACTCGATGGCCGACTCGACGACCGCCCGCGGGAAGAGCACGCGGCCGTCCGCGGTCGTCGGTAGACCGGCGTCGAGAAGTCGTTGGCGGAGACCGTGCCCGCGGATCTCCATGCCCACCTCGGCCAGGACACGCTTCGCCTCATCGACGATCTGGTCGATCAGCTCGGGTGCCAGGATCTGGAGGCTTGGTCGGCTCATGGAGTGACGGTGCTCATCGGCTGAGTCTATTGCCCTACGCTACGGTCATGACCGCTGATCGCTCGCGCCGCGCGGCCGACCTTCTCGTCGACTGCCTCGCCGCCGAGGGCTGCGACTTCGTCTTCTCCGTCCCCGGCGAAGAGACGATGGACATCCTCGATGCGCTCTCACAACACGAGGGCGTCCGCCACATCACGACCCGGCATGAGCAGGGTGCCGCGTTCATGGCCGACGTCCACGGCCGGCTGACCGGGCGTGCTGCAGTGGCGATGGGGACGCTCGGTCCCGGCGCGACGAACCTCGTGACCGGCATCGCCGACGCCTACCTCGACCGTGCGCCGATGGTCGCCATCACAGGGCAGGCAGCCGCCAGCAAGCTGCACAAGGAAGCGCACCAGGTCGTCGACATCGTCCGCATGTTCGAGCCGGTGACGAAGTGGAATACCCGGGTCGAGCGGATCAGGGCGATCCCCGAGATCGTGCGCAAGGCCTTCCGCGTCGCGACGCTGGAGAAGCCGGGACCGACGCATATCGAGATCCCCGAGGACATCGCGGCGACCGACATCCGTCCGGCCGACGGCGGCCCGCCGCCCGTGCCGCTGACCCCTGGCCACGCGTATTTCCCCGAGCCGACCGACGAGGCGATCGCCCACGCGGCGCGGCTCATCGCCCAGTCGCAGCGGCCCTTGATCCTGGCGGGCAACGGCGTGCTGCGACGGAACGCTTCGCCGGAGTTGCGCGCATTCGCTCGTGGACTCCACGTCCCGGTGGCCGTCACGTTCATGGGCAAGGGCGCGATCGATGACCGGTCCCACCTCTCATTGATGGCGGTCGGGCTGCAGGCCCGCGACCACGTCCTGTCCGGCTTCGATCGCGCCGATCTCGTGATCTGCGTCGGCTATGACCTGGTCGAGTACGCCCCGTCGTCGTGGGACCCGCACAACGACAAGATGATCATCCACATCGATACGCAGCCGGCCGAGATCGACGCCGCGTATCGGCCGGCCGTCGAGCTCATCGGCGACATCGACGGTTCGCTGGCGCGCCTCCTCGAGGCCGTCCTGCCGACCGGCATCGGCGGACGGGACGCCTCCGCTCGCCACGAGTCGCGCGAGGTCCTCGTCCACGCCGATCTTCGGATGCAGCTCCTCAGCGAGCTCGAGGCCCACTCGACGAACGCCGCCTACCCGATCACGCCGCAGCGCGCGATCGTCGACCTGCGCCGGGCGCTCGGCCCGTCGGACATCGTCGTGTCCGACGTCGGTGCTCACAAGGTCTGGGTCGCGCGCTTGTACCAGGCGTACGAGCCGAACACCGTGATCATCTCGAACGGGTTCGCGGCGATGGGCATCGCCGTCCCCGGCGCGATCGCGGCGAAGCTCGTCCACCCGGATCGAAAGGTCGTCGCGCTGTGTGGTGACGGCGGCTTCCTGATGAATAGCCAGGAGCTCGAGACCGCAAAGCGGATCGGTGCGGACATCTGCGTCGTCGTGTGGCGCGACGACGGCTACGGCCTGATCGACTGGAAGCAGCGCAACGAATTCGGGCGACCCTTCGCGGTCGAGTTCGGCAACCCGGATTTCGTCGCGTATGCGGAGTCCTTCGGGATCGCCGGCTTCCGGCCATCGAGTGCAGACGAGCTCTTTCCGTGCCTGATGCGCGCGCTCGAGATCGGCGGGCCTTCCCTCGTCGAGGTCCCGATCGACTACGCGGAGAACCTTCGTCTAACCGAGCGTTTGGGAGCGCTGGCGCTCGGCGCCTAAGCGCGCCTCGCGGGCTCCGGCATCGGCTCGCGAATGGGCCGTCACGGGTGGCGCGATCCCGTGC
>DATNFQ010000147.1:0-22727 GCA_035606295.1 Patescibacteria group bacterium | reverse complement strand
CACGCTCGAAGCGATGGAGACCGATGACGCCACCCCCCCGCGCCTGGTCCGTCGCGAGATCGACCTCCTCGCGGGTCGCAACGTCGTCCTGACCGTCCACGAGGGACCTGTGGACGCTCTGATCAGGTTCCGTGCCGGCATCGATGGGGAGACGCGCCTCGGCGACCTCACCGCCGGCGACCTCATCTCGGCGCTCGTCGACGAGGTGCTGGTCGGCTACTACCTCCTTGTCGAGATCATCGAGCGCGAGATCGACGATCTCGACCAGCGGGCGCTGCACGGCCGCACCGGCGACGACGTCCTCGCCGCCATCGTCGACCTCCGCCGCCGGATCGGCCTGGTCCGCCGGACGCTTGCCCCGCACCGCGACGCGTTCTCCACGCTGGGCCTTCCCCAGCTGGGCATCGAGGATGCGATCGGCAAGCCGTGGCCTGGGCTGGTCGACCGCCTTGAGGGGGCGATGGCAGCCGTCGAGGGGCTGCGCGATGGCCTCCTGGGCACATTCGATATCTACATGGGTCGCGTCTCGCAGCGCGCCAACGACGTCATGCGCATCCTGACGCTGCTATCGGCGGTGTTGCTCCCGGCGGTCGTGCTCGCCGGGATCATGGGGATGAACTTCAAGCTCGGGTTCTTCGACGATCCATCGAACGTCTGGATCGTGATCGGCAGCATGGTCGTGTTCGCGATCGGCATCCTCGCGATCGCCCGGATCCGCCACTGGCTCTAGGTCGTCAGTCTTCCCGCATCACACGCAACGCGAACCCGAACTCGGCGCCCCCGGCCGGTAGCGGTCGTGCCCAGACGCGGCCACCCATGGCCCGGACGAGCCGGGCGCACACGAACAGCCCGATCCCGGCGCCGGTGGTCGCAGTCGCGGTGTTCGGCGACCGATAGAAGAGGTCGAACAGGCGCTCGGCCTCGTGCAGCTCGATGCCCGGGCCGTCGTCGCGGACGCAGACCGCGACCTCATCCGATTCGGCCCGGTACTCGACGACGACATCGACCGCGGTGCCTTGACCGCCGTACTTCGCCGCGTTCGCCAGGAGGTTGCGGACGACCTGCTCGAGATAGGTGGGGTCGGCCATGACCGTCGGGAGGCCCGCGGCCATCTCGATCGTGAAGACGACGCCTGGCCAGCGCTCCTCCTCCGATGCGAGGACGCGCGGGACGATCCGCTGCAGCAGGACCGGTTCGCGGCCGAGGTCGGTGTCGGCCTCGCCGAACCGGTTGAGCGCCACGACGTCCTCGACCAGCCGCTTGAGGCGCTCGGCTTCCTCGGCGACGTCGTCGAGGATCTCGCGGCGTGTGGCCTCGTCGAGGCCGCTGTCCTCGCGAGAGAGCACGCGGGCGCCGCCGAAGATCGTCGTGATGGGCGTTCGCAGCTCGTGGGACAGGACGCCGATGAAGGTCTCGCGAACCGCCTCCCGTTGGCGCTGCTCGGTGACATCACGGAGCACGAGGATCGTCTCGCCGCCAGGATCGCCCTCGGTCGTCCGGTCGGCGACCGGATAGGTGGCAAGCTCGATCCAGCGCTCGGGTTCGGAGCGCGTCCGCAGGACGACCGGACCCGCGTGGGTGCCAAGGCGCGGAGCGTCGCCTTCGGGGTCGTGGAGCTGCGCGAGGATGCTGGCGTAGCTCGTCTCGGCACCTTCGGGGAACATCTGGCGACCGGCCGGGTTGGACAGGATCGTCCGGCCATCGGCGCCACACACGATCACGCCATCACCCATCGCACGGATGACCGCGTTGAGCTCGGCGGCGCGGGCGTGCTCGGCTTCGGCGAGGCGGCGCAGACGACCCTGGACCTCCTCGCGTTCGCGGACGTCGCGCGCGATCGCGACCGTGGTCGGCGGTTCACCGGGCAGGTCGACCCGTTGGAGGAGGACTTCGGCGGGGATCGGAGACGCGCCATCGCGCAGGAAGTGCAGCGGTATCGTGCGCGCCTCCGAGCGACCCTCCCGGACCGACCGGATGATCCGCGGCAACGCGTCGCCACGCTCCTCGACGAGGTCGGCGAGTCGATGACCCGCGAGTTCGTGCGCCGACCGGCCCAGGAGCGCACTCGCACCGTGATTGATGCCCTGGATGACGTCGGTCGCAGGATCGAGGACGAAGACCGCCTCCGCGACGGCGTCGAGGATCTGCCGGAACCGGTCGGCGGTCTGGAAGGCGCGCGCGTTCTCGATGGCGGCGCCTGCCCGCGCGGCGAGATCGATCGCGAAGGCGACATCGCGAGCCTCGAAGTAGCGGCCGCTCTCGGCCGCGGCGAACCCGATCGTCCCGAGGACCTTCCCTGCGACCGTCATGGGGGCACACATCCACGACCGGAGCTGGAGGTCGTGCAGAAGGTCGATCTGTTCCTGGTCGCGTGCCGTCGCCGCGAGCCGCTCCTCGTCGATGACGGGGATCAGTGCCGCTTGCCCGGTCCGCGCGACGCTGTAGGCCCCGACCGGGGCATCCGGGTCCGCGGGATACCGGGTCCGCAACTCCTCGACGAGACGTGCCCGCTGGGGGTCGCGGTGGGCCAGCGCGAGCGGCACGAGCCGGCCATCCGCGTCGAGCAGATCGATCGCGCACCAGTCGGCGACCGCAGGCACGATGAGGTCGGCGATCTGCCGCAGGGTGGCGCTGCTATCCAGCGACGAGCCGAGGATCCGGCCGGCATCGGCGAGGATCGCGGCGAGCGCGACGTCATCCGGGTCGAGGATCGTCGCCATCGACCCGGCGACCGTGGGCTCCGGCTGCTCATCCGCGGGTTGGGCGAGATGGTGTAGTGCGGTCACGACGCCTCGTCACGAACTGGGCCGGATGCGCGAGGGGTCGCGCGAGATGCCGTGACACAGGCTGCCCTCTGCGTTCGACGGCACCCCGAGTGCACACCGGGCCGGGTTGCGCGGCCGTGGCCCTTCGAGGTCGGCGGCTTGCAAGCACGTGACAAGTCGGGCTCAAGACCCGACCAGACCGATGGCTACCGGACCGACGGCTAGCCGCCCCGAGGTGGTGTCGGGGGTGGGGATGGTTCTGGGGCACCCGGTTTCGGTGGCCGGTCCTTCTTCCCGTGCCCGTTGCCGCCGCCGTTCCCGCCGCCACCGCCACCGTGGTCCACGCGACGTGGCATGCACGAACCTGCCAGTGATCCGCCCCACGAGCGCTCGTGCCAGAAATACGCGGTCGCCGAGTCGAGCGGGCCCCGCACGCCGGGTCCGTCATGGGCACGCCGGAGCCAGTCGGCGACGTCGATCTGCCAGGACGACGGGCCGAGCTCGGCCTGGACCGGGTCGACGCGCCAGGAGCCGCACGACAGGCGGTAGAGCAGACCCGGGCGGTCGATCGCGCGCGCCGCACCCGGCTGGGTGCCTCGGATGAACCATTCCTTGATCGTCGCTTGGGTCCACGGACCGGGCTTCCCCCCCGACCACTTGTCGATCGTCGCGTGGACCACGTCCTTCGGCCGGTGGAACGATGTGACCGGCCATTTCTTCGTGTACTCGCGCATGAAGGCGCGCCACAGCGGTGCTGCGGCGGTCAGCGATGTGGCGGGCTTCGCCGCACGCGGGAACGAGTGGTCGCTATTGCCCATCCAGACGCCGACGACGAGGCCGACGCCGTCCTTCCTCGGCGGCAGGAACCCATACGTGCCGAGATCGCGGGCGTCGTTCGTCGTCCCGGTCTTCACCGCCGCCGGCCGTCGGCGTTTGCCATCCGGTCCCCGCAGCTCGGTCTTCGCCGCCCAGATGTCGTTCTGCGCCGGATCAGTGTTCCCGGCAAGGATGTCGGTGACCTCGTATGCCGCCCCGGCCGATACCGCGCGTGTCCCCTCGGGCTTGGGCGCAGCCCACACGACGGTACCGTCGGGCCCTCGGACCTCGAGCACCATCCGCGGCGCTTCGCGCACACCGCCGTTGGCGATCGTGCCATACGCCGACGCCAGGTCGAGCGGTCGGACCTCGACGGTCCCGAGCGCCCCGGCAAGCCCGGCCTGCAGGAATGCCTCCCGACCGCCGGCGAAGCGGATTCCCATCTTCTCGGCAGTCGTGGCGACGCGTTCGTTGCCGACCCGCTGCAGCGCCCGGATCGCCGGGATGTTCAGCGAGTACTGGAGCGCCTTGCGCACGAGGACGGGACCACGTTCGAGCTGATCGGCGTCGCGCGGCGCCCAATCCTGGCCCCGGTCGAACTCGGTCGTGACGTCAAGCAGGAGGCTGCCCGGTGTGAGCCGCTTGGCATCGAACGCGCTGGCGTAGAGGATCGGCTTCCAGGCCGAGCCCGGCTGGCGGGTGCCGTCGCCCGCGACGTCGTACTTGGGTTCGAACTTCGCGCTTGCGATGTCGTCGCGCGTGTAGCCGGCGCTGCCCACGTACGCGAGCACGTCCCCGGTTCGGTAGTCGAGCGCTACGAGCGCCGCGTTGTGCAGATCCTTCCCGCGGAGGTCGCGGATCCATGACCGCTCCGCAGCGGGGATCCTGGCTCGCGAGTAGTACCGCTCGGCGGCACGCCGGGAGGTGTTCGGTGTGATCGCCGCGGCCGCGAGCCACTTCTCGGCGATCCGTTGCGCCCGCCAGTCGAGCGTCGTCGTCACGCGGTAGCCGCCACGCTCGAGGTCGGCGCTCGGGCCAAGGATCTGCTCGAGCTGCCGCTTGACCTGCCACGTGAACTGGCCACCCGGGATGCGCACCGGTCGGTCGCCCGCGAGGACCACCGGCTCGCTGTAGGCAGCCTCCAGCGCGGCCGCATCCGGCTTGCTCCAGCGGGCGGTCGCGGCCATGCCGCCCAGGACCCAGTCACGTCGGGCCAGCGGCGGCGATCCCGGTGCGACGACGAGCCGGCCCTTGTTGTCGCGCTTCGCGTAGCGATATGGGTCGAGTGTCGTCGGGGACTTCGGGAGGCCGGCGAGCAGCGCCGCCTGCCCGATCGTGAGTTTCGAGAGGTCGTGGACACCGAAGTAGATCTCGGCGGCGGCGGCGATGCCGTACGCCCCGTGCCCGTAGAAGATCTCGTTGAGGTATGCGGTGATGACGCGTTCCTTGCCGGGTTCCCCGGGGTACGCCTCGTTGAGGCGGAGGGCCTGGATGATCTCCTTGACCTTCCGGACATAGCGGTCGGACCCTGCGGAAACGACGTCCTCCGGTAGCAGGCGGGCGCGAACGAGCTGTTGGGTGATCGTGGACGCGCCCCGATCACTCGAACCGGATGCGTTCTCCGCGACCGCGGACAGCAGGGCCGGCACGTCGACCCCCGCGTTCTGCCAGAACGTCCGATCCTCAGCCGACGTGGTGGCGTCGAGGATCATCCTCGGGATGTCGTCGTAGGTCAGGACGCGTCGCCGCTCATCCTCGAACCGCCCGAGCTCGACCTTGCCTTCGCGGTCGTAGACGATCGTGGGCTGATCGAACCCGAGCTTCTCGAGTTCCGTCGGCGCCGGCAGCCCTGCCGACATGACCCCGAGCGTCGATGCGCCGACGACCCCGACCAAGGCGAAGGCGCCGACGATGACCAGCCCCGCGACGCCGACCATCGGCAGCTGCCAGCCGGCCGTCCGTGGCTGCGTTCGCGCGCGGACCCGGCGATGGAGCGTGCCGCGACGATGGGCGATCCGGGTCGTGACGGTCATGGCTGGGTTCGCCGCGCAGGGCGGATCGAGGCGGCGGGCATTGCCGCATCCTCATCGCGTTCAGGTCTCGGCCGCGCGCGCGCGGCGATGAAAGCGGATTGCACCGCCATGACACGCCCTCTTGGATGGCGCCCGGACGCACCACCCCCTGAGGCCCATCCCACACTCTCTCGACGGCTGGCATCCTAGACCCCACCCGTCTCGGATCCGCAAGGAGCGGTCAGCCATGCCAGACGAACCGACATCGACCGGGACGATCGTCGTCAGCGGCACCGGCCGCGTCGCGGTCCAGCCCGACGTCGCCGACCTGCGCCTCGGTGTGACCGTCGCCAAGCCGACGGTCGAGGCGGCACGTGGTGAGGCCGCCGCGACCATGGACGCCATCCTTCGCGCGGTGGACGGCGCAGGGGTCGCGCGGGCCGATGTCCGCACCGCGATGCTGTCGGTCCAGCCACGCTATGACTACCGGGACGGTCGGGCCGCGGTCCTGACCGGCTACGAGATCGCGAACGTCGTCGAGGTCTCGGTCCGGGACCTTTCAGCGCTCGGCGACGTGATCGATGCGACGCTGACTGCGGGCGCGACCAGCATGGATGCCCTGTCTTTCCGACTCGCCGACCCCAGACCGGCAGAGCGCGAGGCGCGACGTCAAGCGATGGCTGAAGCGAGGTCGCGGGCCGATGTCCTCGCCGAGGCAGCCGGCGTCACGGTCCAGGGCGTCAGCGACATCGTCGAAGGACAGCCGGTGCGCCCACCTGGCCCGGTCGCCAAAGCGGAGCGTATGGCGCTCGCGGCCGACGCGGGAACGCCGGTCGAGGCCGGCACGCTCGAAGTGGCGGTGACCGTCAGCGTCACGTACCGCGCCGGCTGAGTTGCCGGTCAGGCCCCCTCGACCCCGATCTTGACCAGCTGGCCGCCCGACAGGTCGGTGGCGTAGAGCTCGCCCTCGGCGTCCTCGTTGATCGCGCTGATCGAGTACTCGGTCTCCGCGACGATCGTCGGCGTGTCGACTCTGTCCTTCGACGAATCGATAGCCCCGAACTCACCAGAGCAATAGTCCGAGAAGAGGTACCAGCCCACGAGCGTCGGGAACCGCGCGCCTCGGTAGACGGTGCCGCCGGTCACCGAGCAGCCGAGGTCGTGCGTGTAGTCCGTGACGGGCAGGGTCAGGTCTGGGTCGGCGCAGTCCGTCGTCCCGGGCGGGTAGCAGGCCGTGCCCTCCATGATGTTCCACCCGAAATCGAGCCCGCTCGCACCTTTCCGCGAAACGTCGATCTCCTCGCGATCGCCCTGGCCGACGTCGCCGATCCAGAGGTCGCCCGTACTGCGATCGAAGCGGATCCGCCACGGGTTGCGCAACCCTGTGTCAAAGATCTCCGGAAGTGCCGGGGGACGGCCGACGAACGGGTTGTCCGCCGGGATGTCGTAGACCGGGTTGCCGCTGGCAGGCGGGCCTGAGACGTCGATGCGAAGGATCTTGGCCAGGAGCGTGTCGACGCGCTGGCCTGACCGCAGCGGATCTCCCCCGCCCCCGCCATCGCCGGTCCCGATGTACAGGTCGCCGTCAGGGCCGAACACCATCGACCCGCCGTTGTGATTGGGGAAGCTATCCGCCATCCGCAGCCAGATCTGCGCGGTCGCTGGTGCGGCGACGTCGTGATCCGCGGGATCCGTGTCATACGAAGCGACGACCTGGCGTGCGTTCTTGTCCGTGTAGTAGACGAAGAAGCGACCCTTATCGCTTTCGGGCAGGAAGGCCAGCCCAAGGAGGCCCTGCTCGCCGCCAGACCGGACGATGTCGGTGATATCGAGGAATGGTCGCTCGACGAGCTTCCCCTCGCGCACGATCCGTATCCTTCCGGCCTGCTCCACGACGAACAGCGATGACGGGTCGTTCGGTCGCCAGGTGATGTCGACGGGGTCCTGCAGCCCGGACACGAATGGCTCGATCGACAGGCGGGGAGGGGTGTCGCCCGTCGGACCGCCGCTGGGTGTGGCACCCGTCGGTGCCGCGCTTGACGGGATCGCCGCGGACGGCGGCGCGGAGACCACGCCGGTCGGCGAGGCGGAGGGCCTGGGAGTGGCCGCCGATGACGGCGAAGGCGTTGGGCTCTTGCAGCCGACGAGCGCCAGGACGACGAGCAGAGCGAGGAGGAGGCGTCGGCCCATTCCGGGATGCTAGCGGTATGCGCTGCGACGGGCCGTCAGGCGCATCGCCCGGCCGTTCGGCAACAGGGCACCAGTAGGCTCCGCCCATGGACGCATGGGAGCTGGACGAGCTGGAGGCAGCGCGGACCGAGAGCGGGCGCCTTTACCACGAATTCATCTCGGTGCCCGATCTGTCGGGTGGGCTGTATGTGCTCGAGGCGGGGGCGACCGATCCACAGTCGCCCCACACGGAAGGCGAGCTCTACGTCGTGATGTCGGGCCGGGCTTTGGTCACGGTCGGTGATGAGGACCGCCCGATCCGGGCCGGCTCGGTGATCTTCGTGGCTGCCGGGGTCGACCATCGCTTCCACGACATCGACGAGCGTCTGGTCCTGCTCGTCATGTTCGGCCCGGCCGAGTACTCGAGGCGGTCGACCTAGCCGGCCCTCGCAGCGAGCTCGAGAGCGAGCTCCGGTCCGCGACCCGTCTCGTCGTGGCGGAAGAAGACGAAGGCATCGTCGCCGGCAGCCAGGAACGGCTCGAGTCGGTGGAACCACGCGTCAAGCTCATCAGGCGTGTAGTCGTGATGGCGCAGCCGGAGATACAGGAACGGGCCGGTACGGCGCAGCGTCGGCGGCGTGTCGTCGTCCTCGCCCTCGGTCGCACACAGGACGGCGCCTGCCTCCGCCAGCATCGCGGTCACCTCATCCGCGGCCCAGCTCGGGTCGCGGAACTCGAGGGTGAGCGGCAGGTCGCGCGGCCACGCGTCGAGCAGCGCGCGAAGGCGGGCATCGTCCCGTCTGGCGGTGTCCGGGGCGCGGAACAGTACGGTCCCGAGCCGCTCCCCGAAATGCCGATACGGGTCGGTCAGCCAGGGCAGCCCGGCGTCGGGTGATCCTCCGAACGCCCGCCATGACCCGCCGCGCTGCGCCTTGACGCTGAAACGGAAGTCATCCGGCGTCGCGGCGACCCAGGTCGCGACCTTCGATTCGGACGGCGACTGGTAGAAGGTGTTGTTCAGCTCGACCGCGGGGAGCCGCTCGGCGTAGTGGCGCAGGAGCCCATCACCCTTGAGGCCACGCGGATAGAACCTGGGGCTCCAATCCGGGTAGGCGAACCCGCTCGTCCCGACGTACAACCGGCCGCGAGCGGCTGGCGCCCGGTCAGTCGGGGGCGTCGCCGTGGTCCGGCCCGGCGTTGTCGGCGACCGCGCTCATGGAGCGCTGGATCGTCGGCAGATCGGACGCCTCGACCGCGGCCAGGAAGTGCTCCTCGATGCCGCGAAGGTGGGTCCGCGAGGCGCGGCGGAGTCGGTCGAGTCCCTGAGCCGTGAGCACCGCCTCGGCGCCCCGCGCGTCACTCGCGCAGGCATGGCGCTCGACGAGGCCGTCGAGCACGAGGCGGTCGATCAGGCGGGTGACGCCGCTCTTGCTGAGGATCACGCGATCCGCGAGCTGGCGCATCCGGATGCGCCGGTCGGGCGCGTCGGCGATCGTGAGAAGGGCGTCGTACTCGGCGAGCGACAGGTCGTGCTCGGCCCGGAGCTCTTCGTCGAGGCGTCGGGTGATCCGCGCGTGCGCGGTCAGGAACGCCCGCCACGGATCGAGGCGCGGATCCTGTGCGGTGATGTGGCGCGCGTCGGCGCGTTCGGTGACGGTCATCGGAGTGGATGGTACACGGCTAGGGTCGTTGCTTCCACAACTATAGCGTCATCGCGCCGACCTCGCCGCACTGGCATCATCGATAGGTGGAGCGAGGCGCATCGCCGGACGTCGTGGTCATCGGCGGCGGGATCATCGGGACGTCGGCGGCAGCACACCTGGCCGAGGCCGGGCGCCGCGTCCTCCTCGTCGAGCAGACCGAGATCGCGGCCGGGGCTTCCGGCCGGAATTCCGGCGTGGTCCAGCACCCATTCGATCCCGTCCTCGTCGGCCTCCACCTCGAGACGATCGCGCTCTACCGAGGGCTGGACGACTTCGCGATGCCCGCAGAGCCCGTCGGACTGCTGTCGATCACGGACGACATCGACGGTGTGCGCCGGCTCACCGACGAGATCGCCGCGATGCATCCGGCGTTGGCGCCACGTTACGTCTCGCCCGACGAGATGGTGTCGCTCGAGCCGTCGATCGCACCTGGGATGGCGGCCTGCCGGCTCGATATCGGGTATCCGGTGGGTCCGGCGCACGCGACGCGAGCCTACGCCGCCCGGGCGGAACGGGCGGGTGTCGAGATCCGGGTCGGTGCCACAGCGGCGATCGCGTCCACCGGAGGCCGGACCGACGGCGTCCTGATCGACGGCGAGCGGATCGCGGCGGGCGACGTCCTCGTGGCGGCCGGTCCGTGGTCGCCGGCGATCGTCGATCCGAGCGGCACGTGGCGACCGATCGTCCGACGCTGGGGCGTCGTCGTGCAGGTGCGGCTCGAGTCACCGCCGATCCACGTCCTCGAGGAAGCCGAGATCTCGATCGAGCCGGGTGCGGCCGAGGATGATGCCGGCCATGCGTTCAGCCTCGTGACCGCGGAAGGCGTCACGTCGCTCGGCTCGACCTTTCTTGCGGACGAACCCGACGTGGCCGCGACTGTCCCGCCGCTGATCCGGCGTGGGAGCCGATTCGTGCCGGCCATCGCTCGTGCGGGTGCCGGGCCGGCCCGGCTCTGCGCTCGTCCCCTAAGCCTCGATGGGCGGCCGCTGGTCGGGCGTATCCCGGGCGCGGAAGGTCTGTGGATCGCCGCAGGTCACGGTCCCTGGGGTATCTCGACCGGACCCGCCTCCGGCCGACTCATCGCGGATCTGATCGACGGCCGGATCGAGGCACCGATGCCCGCCCTCGACCCTGCTCGTTTCGGGGCCCCGTCCGCCTGACCTCGGTCATGCGCGATCGGCGCACGAACGCCCAGCCGCACGTGGTAGGGTCTCCGCGGCTGGAAGGAGGGGGAAATCGGCTCTGCACACGCATGAGCCCCGCAGCGCGAAGCCCCAGCCGTTCCGACCGATACGCCTCACCGCGACTGTCGTCGCAGTCGCGCTGCTGATCGTGCTGCTCTTCGTGTTCGCGATCAACCTGCCGTGGACGGCGATCCGCCGGACGATGCGCGCCCGTCGCCCTGCAGCGGGGCGAGAGGTCTAGGCCCGCCAGCTCTCCGCGTCGAACAGGAAGAACGTGGTCTGCCGCCACAGCTCCTGGATCCGAGCGAGCCGCTCGGCGAACGGCCCAGGCTCGGAGACCTGATCGATCTCTACGGTGGGAACGTTCGACATGGCGTCGGCGGCGAGCCCGGCAGGCGGCCGCGGCTCCGCGTCCTCCTCGACGTCGTGCATCGTCAGATGGGGATCGATGCGTCCGATGTGGGCCATCACGGCATAGGCGGCCATCGCTCGTCCAGCCTACTCCGCCGATCGGCCCGCGGCTATGCTTCGGCCGTGATCACGACGAAGATGTACGGGGCGCAGAGCATGACCGCCCCGTTGCACGCGGTGCTCGTGAAGGCCCCCGGCGCGGCGTTCGGGCGGGCGTTCGACGACCCGGCGCACGGCTTCCTGCACGCCTGCGACCTCGAGCTGGCACGCCGCGAGCACGAGGCGTTCGTGGATGTCCTCGCAAGTCTCGGACCGACGGTCCACGTCCTCGACGAGGAGACCGACGATCCCGACCTCGTCTACACCTTCGACCCACTCCTGATCTCCGACCGCGGTGCGATCCCGCTGCGGCCCGGCAAGCCGAACCGTGCCGAGGAGCCGGCCGTGCTCGAGCGGTGGACGACTGCCGCCGGCATCCCGACGCTCGGTCGCATCGAGGCGCCAGCGACCATCGAGGGTGGCGATACGTTCTGGCTGCGGCCCGATCTCCTCTGCATCGGCCGGACCCTCCGGACGAATTCGGCCGGAGCGACCCAGCTCGCGAGTCTGGTCGGCGGGGACGTGCGGACCTTCGATGTCCCGTACTGGAAGGGACCGGCTGAGCTCATCCACTTGCTCAGCGTCATCTCGCCCGTGGCCGACGATCTTGCCGTCGTGTACCTGCCGCTGCTGCCGGTCGGACTGTGGGAACTGCTCGCCGATCTAGGCATCCGCCTGATCGAGGTTCCGGACGAGGAGTTCCCGACCCTCGGCTGCAACGTCCTGGCCGTACGACCCGGGGTCGTGATCCTGGCCGAGGGGAACGCGGTAACAGCCGGCGCACTGGTGGCGGCGGGCTGCGAAGTCCACACGTACCCCGCGAGGGAGATCGGGATCAATGGCTCCGGCGGGCCGACCTGCATGACCCGCCCGATCCTCCGTGGCTGACATCGACCGCGACCGCCTGATCGACGACCTCGAGACACTGGTCCGGATCGAGAGCATCACCGGCTCGGAGGAGAACATCGCCGACTGGGCCGCAGGGGCGCTGCTCGAGCTCGGCCTGCGCGTCGAGGTCGCGCGATCGGATCTCGAGCGCCTGCGCGACGATCCGGCGTGGCCGGGCGAGGAGATGGAACGGACGACGCTCCCGATCGTCGTCGGGCGAGCGGGAAGCGCCGATGGACGCCGACTGATCCTGTCCGGGCACCTGGATGTCGTTCCGCCGGGCGACCCGGCGTCGTGGACGGTCGATCCGTGGGGCGCCGAGATCCGGGAGGACAGGCTGTACGGACGCGGCGCGTGCGACATGAAGGGCGGTGTCGCCGCGATCCTGGCGGCGGTGCGTTCACTCGGTGTGGACGGTTCGCTGCACCGGCTGGACGGCGAGCTGATGGTGGTGCTCGTCCCGTCCGAGGAGGATGGCGGGCAGGGGACACTCGGCGCCATCCGTTCTGGCGCGACCGCCGACATGGCGATCATCACCGAGCCGTCGCAGCTCGACGTCGTCGTCGCTCATGCCGGTGCCATCACCTTCCGGCTGACCGTGCCGGGCCGGGCGGCGCACGCGTCGCAACGACGCGAGGGGATCTCGGCGCTGGACAAGCTATTCGAGCTCACACGTGCGCTCGAGGGGGACGAGCGCCGCCGGAACGAGGCGGAGACGGATCCGCTGATGACGGCCCTTGGTCTCCCGTATCCCACGATCATCGGGATCGTCGAGGGTGGCGAGTGGGCGTCGACGGTCCTCGACAAGGTCGTCGCGTACGGCCGCTATGGCGTCAAGCTCGGGCAGTCGCCGGCCGAGGCCGAGGCGGATCTTCGTGCTGCCATCGCCGAGGCATGTGCCACTGATGGCTTCCTGCGGGACCACCCGGCGACGGTCGAGATCACCGGTGGGCGATTCGGCTCGGCGCGGGTGCCATCGGACCACCCCTTGCCCACCGGTCTCGCGGACGTCGTCGAACGGGTCACGGGTCGTCGTCCTGCCTTGCTCGGCGAGCCGTATGGCGCCGATATGCAGATGTTCGTGAACCACGGCGACACGCCGTGCGTGATCTTCGGTCCGGGCGACGTGCGCGTCGCGCATAGCGCCGACGAACATGTGCCGCTCGACGAGGTCGAGACCTGCGCCCGAGTGCTGGCCGAATGGGTCAGGAGCGAGATCGGAGCAACCTAGTCGACGGTGGGCCTACGCGACCGCCGAACGTCGCGCGGCCACCAGCAGCATCGGGACCACGACCAGGGCAGCACCCATGAGGCCGAGGATGGCGTACCCGGCGTACGCGAGTACGATCCCCGAGCCAAGGCTGGCGATCGCGGCAGAGCTCCAGATGAGGGTGTCGGTCAGGCCCTGGATCCGGGTGCGCTCGGCGAGCGTCAGTCCGTGGGTCAGGAGCGCGGACCCCGCCACGTAGCCGAGGTTCCATCCATACCCGAGCAGGAACAGGGCGAGGAACAGCAGCAGCCCGCCGTCGGGTGGCGCGATGGCGGCCAGCACGGACGCGATCGCGACGACGGCCAGCCCGGACAGGATGACCGGCACGCTGCCGAATCGGTCGGTCAGGCGGCCGGAGATCGGTGACAGGCCGAACATCCCGAACGTGTGGCCGCTGATGACTACCCCGACCGCCGCCAGGTCGTGGCCGTGGGCAGCCATGTGCAACGGCGTCATCGTCATGATCAGGACCATCACGAACTGGCCCGCGACGAGGGCGACCATCGCGACAGGCACGTTCGGACGGGCGAAGACGCTCGCGAACGAAACCGCGACCGAGCGGTCGGCCTGCGTGTCGTGTCGCGAGGACTCATCGGCGAGCTCGTAGGGATCCGGTCGCAGGAGCGAGAACGACAACAGCGCCGCCGCGCCGACGAACACGATCGGCACGAGGTACGGACCCGCGAGCTCCGGCAGTCCGAGCGCGACGGCGATATTCCCTGCGGGCGCCACGAGGTTCGGACCCACGACGGCGCCGATGGTCGCGCCCCAGACGACGAGACCGATCGCCGACGCTCGACGGTCGGGTGTCGCGAGGTCGGCAGAGACGTACCGCGACAGCTGATTCGACGCGTTCCCGAAGCCGATCAGCACCGTCCCGGCGAGCAGCAGGGGGAGGGACATCGAGACGATGGCGATGGTCGCGACGATCGCCCCGATGACGCTGACGACATAGCCGACCGCCAGCCCGACCCGCCGGCCGCGCCGCACCATCAGCCACGACAACGCGCTTGCACCGGCGGCCGCGCCGAGCACGACCGTCGCCGATGGCGCGCCGCTCCATGCCGTCGTCCCACCTGCGATGTGGGTCGCGACGATCGTCGCGACCGTTACCGCAGCGATGTGACCGGTGCTGCCGAGGGCGACCCCGGCGACGAGCGCTCCGACGGTGCGCTTCCGGAGTCGCTCGAGCTCGGGGCCGTGGAACCGCCTCGTGGAAGTCAGGGATGCTGCATCGGCCATCGCCGCGATGGTACGGCTCAGACGAGGTCGAGGGTCAGGATCTCGACCTCCGGACGCCCTTCGGGCTCCGGGCGTCCCTCGCCCGTCGCGAGCTCTGTGAAGCGGCAGAACGCATTCACCAGGCGCATCTGCGCGGGTGTGCGCGCGCGGACGCGCCACAGGTCGGGCGACCCGACGACCACCGCCACGCAGCGGGCACGGGACGTCGCGACATTCAGTCGGTTGCGGCTGTAGAGGAAGTCCAGACCGCGCGGCGCAAGCTCGGGCGATGACGTCGTCAGCGAATAGATGCTGACCGCTGCCTCCTGCCCCTGGAACTTGTCGACGGTGCCGACCCGTGCCTCTGGCGGCAGCAGTCGCTGGATCGTGCCGACCTGCGCGTTGTAGGGGGCGACGATGAGGACGTCCCGCCAGCCGAGCGGTCGCGTCACGCCCTTCGCATCGGTCCACGATCCGCCGACGATGGACAGCACCAACGCCGCGACCGCGCCGGCCTCGTCGGGCGACTCGTTGTCGGCGCCGACGGTGTGGATCGGCAGCACGCGTGGACCGACGCCGTCAACGAGTGCTGCCTCGGTCCGGACCCGTTGCTCCGCGAGGTGTGCCTCCGGCTCGAGGCGGTCGTCGTAGAAGACTTCGGACGTGAACGCGCATAACGCCGGGTGAAGGCGCCACGTCCGTTCTAGGAACAGCCCGCGATCCGGTGCGATCGTCGCCGATCCAGACAGCACATGGGCGAGAGCCGAACGCTCGGCACCCGGTGGATGCGTGCCGCGCTGTGGCTGATCGAGCTGCTGCGGGTCGCCGAGCAGCACGATGCTGTCAGTCGCGTGGCCCATCGACGCGACATACGCCAGCGACATCTGTCCTGCCTCGTCGACGAACAGGACATCGATGGCAGCCTTCATCCGCTCGCTCGCCCATACCCAGGACGTACCCGCGGCGAGCGTCGCCGACCCGTTCTCGAGCGCGTCGACGACGTCCTTCGTCGCCTTCGCGTGGGCGACCCGGTCGTCGGCCACGATGACGTCGGCGTCGCCGCGCTGGATCGCTTGGACCGCGATGCGCTCCTCGTCGGCCGCCTCGAGGACGGCTTTCAGCAGATTGCCGATGACCTTGTGGCTCGTCGCCGTGATGCCGACCTTCTTCCCGGCAGCGAGGAGCGTCGTGATCATGCGCGCGCCGGTGTAGGTCTTACCGGCACCCGGCGGACCCTGGATCGCGAGGACGGTCTCGTCGAGGGCAAGGGCCGACCGACGTGCGGCATCCAGGTCTGTCTCCCCTGGTTCCGCGATCGGGGCGCCGTCGGCTTGACCTGCGCGTGGGGGTCGGCCGAGCAGCATGTCGCGGATCGCGCGCTCCGGCCCTGGTGCGTCGATCCCGTGCTCAGCGACCCACTCGCCCAGGTCGAAGAGGCGCGCCTGCTGATCGCGTGTCTGGATCCAGGGGAGCGGCACCACCGCCCGGGGATGTGGATCCGTGGTCACGCGCTTGATGTCGACCGTCAAGTTCGGCAGATCGACCGCGACGAGGTCGCCGATACCCCAGTCGAACGGCGAAGCATCAGGGTCCTGCTGCTGCCGCGCCGGATCGAACAGCCGCCCGCCGATACGTCCGAGATCGAAGTCCTGTGGGGGGAACGTGTATCGCCACGTCTGACGGCCGTTCCGATTGACATCGTCGACCGGTTCGACCGGCTCGAGGAGGCCGACAGGCTCGCTCTCATCGACGAGCGCCTCAGGGGTGAGCTCCATGAGCCGGAAGAACTCCCACCACATCGCCTTGTCTTCGCGGCGGTGCCAGCCGAGGAGCTGTCCGAGGAGCCATCGCCCGTGCTGTTCCGGCGTGCGCGCGAGCGGGTCGGTCGGAACGACCGCGGGGTCCGTGAGCCGGTCGGCGAGCGCTTGGACGCGCGCCTGCTGCTCGGTGAGCTCGGCCGGCAAGGGGTTCTCGTGCGGTGCCGGCCGCGGCACGTCGACGCCATCGGCGATCAGCTCATCGCGCCGCGCCTCGAGCCAGTCGCGTAGCCGCAGGTTCGATACGACGTCGTCGCGGTTGTAGTGCTTGATGCGCTCGAGGATGTCGGTCTCCGGTCGCTCGCCCTCACCGAGCTCCAGCCACGTCTCGAAGGCGACGATGCTCGAGCCTGCGTCGCGCAGGTCGATCTCGCGCTCGAAACCGTAGAACGCCTCCATCTTCTTGATCGAATAGCTCTCGACGGATGCGCGCAGCGATTGCCGCACCGCGCGTAACAGGTCGACCAGCACGCCCTCGCGCAGCAGTCGATCGACCTCGGCCTCCCGTGTGCCGTAGCGGCCCATGAGCCGCTTGAGCGCCGTCGGTTCGTACGGCGCGTAGTGATAGATGTGCATCGATGGGTCGGCGGCGAGGCGATCCATCAGGAAGTCGATCAGCTGCTCGAAGGCGGCCCGCTCACCGTCGAGGGAGAACTCGCCCGAGTCATCGCGAGACCAGATGGCGTGGAACGTACCGTCGGTCTCGAGGAGGCCGAAGAGGTAATCGAGACCGTCGTCGAAGGCATACGGATCGCCTTCGATATCGAAGGACAGGTCGCCCGGGGATGGCGGCGGGAGCGAGGCAAGCACTCGTTCCGGCCCGTACGGCTGGCCAGGGTCCGGGCGCAGGAGCTCGTACTTGAGCAGGTGCTCTCGCCGGCCCTCGAGCTGGATACGCGCCTGCTCGTGTACCCGAAGCAGCGCCCCTTCGGACGTGCCCTCGAGCTTAGGCTGCAGCGGCAGCGCGAGATCGCCAAGCGCCTCGAGCGTCGTCACGCCGCGCTCTGTCAGCGCTCGACGCTGGCGTCCGGAGATCCCGGCGACCAGGCTGAGGTGGTCGTCGGCCCGGCGCTGGGCGCTGCATTCCGCCGCCCAGCGGCAGACCTCGCAGTGATCGACGGGTTCCGGATACGTGCCGGTCGGGGGGAACGCCACGGGGCGCCGATCGCTGACGGCATCGAGAAAGCGTTCCTTTGCAGCCCGGTAGTAGGCCATGTAGTCGTCGACCCGGAGACGCTCGATCGTCCGCGCGGAGCCACCAAGCGCGACATGCAGCCATTCGGGTCGGACCCCTTGGAGCCGCTCGAGTTGGTCGATGTAGGAGCAGATCTGGAGCACCGCACTCGCCTTGACGTGTCGCGCGAGCTTCGTGTCCGCGACCTCGTAGTGGTATGGCCCCCACGTGGAAGGCCGCTCGGTCGACTCGACGCGGAGCAGGAAGTCGGCGTGACCGCGCCACGTCCCATCGAAGAACGTCGCCTGATAGATGACGTCATCACCGGCGGCCATCGCCGCGATCGTCGCTTGGGCCGCGGCGCGTAGGCGATCGCCGTCGTCCTCGATGGATCCGTCGAGCTCGATGCGCGTGACGCTCCGGCCCTCGGCCTGGAGATCCGCGAGATAGCGCGCCTCGTGCTCGAACCCGCGCTTGCGGATGATGTCGAGCTCGGGGTCGGCGCGCATCGGCCGCTCGACAAGGCCGGCCATCGCGGCGCGCTCGAGCTCGGTCAGATGCTCGCACGCCAGGAAGGCCACGAGGTCGGTCGCGGCGTAGACGGGCCGACCGTCGATCGACTGCACGCGAAGACCTTAGCCGCGGCGAGCGACAGCTTGCCTGTCGTCGACCTGCGCTACGCTCGGATCATGGCTTGGCAGCGCGACCCGGAACGCCCGGATCCAGCCGAACCAGCGCGCCAGACGGTGCGCGAGACGCTCGTCGAGCGACAGATCCGCGAGGCGATGGACGACGGGCGGTTCGCGGATCTTCCGCACCAGGGCGAGCGGCTGCCGATCGACGACGATGTGCTAGCCGGCGAGTGGGCATTGGCGTATCGGATGCTGAAGAACGCCGGTGTCGCACCCGCCTGGATCGAGGCCGACAAGCAGGCACGGGCGCTGCTCGACGAACGCGACCGGCTGATGGAACGGGCGCCCCGGTCGTCAGCCCTGGGGCGTCGGCGCGGGCGTGACGAGCTCCGGCGACTGGTCGACGCGGCGAACCGGGCGATCATCCGGGTGAATATCGAGGCCCCGACCGATCGTCAGCAGCGAGCGCTCCTCGACATCGATGTCGAGCTGGCGCGCTTCGAGCGGGCGGCTCGCGGGGAACCGCCGGACTAGGGTCTCAGGGGGTCAATGGGCGCGAGCCCGACTGCGCGGTCGCTGTGTAGCGCCGCACACGTGGCACGTCGCGACCCCGGACGTCGGGTCGACGTCGAGGAAGCTCGCGCAGCCGTTGGTGCGGCAGAACGGGCGGGAGGGGGACTGGGCGGCGACGGCGCGACGGCGCAGGCGACGCATGGAGCTGGCGCGACCTGCGTACGTCGAGGTCGCTGAGCGGGACATCATGGGCTTCTTGGTTCTTTCGTTCTTTCTGGCGCGCCGCAGGCGGGGTAGGCCTGGGCTGCGACCCTCGATCGTTTTTCGCTGTCACGCCGGGATAGGGCGGGAGCGGTCAATGGTTCGGGCGGTTCCCGGGAGCGTCCGTTGGGGGGAAGCTCGACCGGCGCCGTCACTTCGAACCGACGACTAGCACACTATAGCACAGGTGTTCCGAACCCCCGAAACAGGACCATCGTCGCCGTTGGGACTTGCCTGAAGGCGCTACCCTGCGCGGCATGACCGTCTCCGCGCCGCCCGAGACCACGATCCGGCCGATCCTGCCCGAGGATGCGCCGGCCCTCGTCGAGATCATGGCCCATCCGACCGTCGCTCGGTGGTGGGGCGCGTTCGACGAGGAACGCGTCGAGAAGGAGCTGATCGTCGGTGAACCCGACCTCCGCGTGTACGCGATCGAGGTCGACGGCCACGTCGTCGGCGCGATCCAGAGCTACGAGGAGTCCGAGCCCGAGTTCCGCCACGCCGGTATCGATCTCTTCCTCGCCGACGACGTCCAGGGCCACGGCGTGGGCCCGACAGCCATCCGCCTCGTCGCCCGCCGCCTGATCGAAGAAGACGGTCATCATCGGATCACCATCGACCCGGCCGCCGATAACGAGCACGCGATCAGCGCGTACGAGAAGGTCGGTTTCCGGCGGGTCGGCACGATGCGTCGCTATCAGCGGATGTCCGACGGCACGTGGATCGACGGGCTGCTGATGGAGCTCCTGGCGGACGAGCTTATCGACTGAGGTCCCAACAAGGGCATGGCCCGAAGGGGCCTTGTCAGGACGGGGTATGGCTCTACCATGCCCCGGGGAGCCGCCAACGCGTGGCTCACAAGGGAGGCAGTCACCGAATGAGCGCAGATTTCCCGAGCGCACCACCCCCGGGCGGCCCTCCGGCTGCCCCAGTTCCGACCAGCGGTCTCGTCTACGCAGACGTACCGAACCGGATCATCGCGTACATCCTTGATGCGATCCTCGTGGGCCTCTTCACCTTCGTCGTGGGGGTCATCCTTGCCGGCCTCGGCCTCACGGCGGTGACGGTCAATCCGGACCTGTCTGTGTCGGTGAACTATGCCGGCGCGTTCATCCAGGGCATCCTCGGACTGCTCATCAGCGCCGCCTACTTCATCTACACGTGGACGCGGATGCGCGCCACGCTTGGTATGCGCGTGCTCGGCATGCAGATCGGCAATGCCGGCGATGGGGCGACGATGACCACGAACCAGGGCATCCGACGATACGTCGCGCTCTCGGCTCCCGCGATCATCGCGCAGGTCTTCAACGCGATCCCGCTCATCGGCGTCGTCATCGGCCTCGCCGGGCTCGTCTGGTACATCTGGCTCATCTACACGATGGCCCAGAGCCCGACCAAGCAGGGTTGGCACGACACCTTCGCGAACACCCAGGTCGTCAAGTCCGCCCGGTCGGTCTGACCTCCGGATCATCGAGACCCGGCGGACGTCACGTCCGCCGGGTCTTTTCTTGTCTGGTGTGCGGGGTCTCGGGTCGCCCTCAGATGGGTGGCCAGGGGATCGCCGGCCAGGTCGGGGATGGGAAGGGGAAGATCTTCCGCGCGAGCAGGTCGTCGACCCGGCGCCCCGTCGCCCGCACCTCTGCCTTGCTCAACAGACCTCGAAGGTCGGACCCGAGATCGCGATCGAGGGCATCGCGGATCCGCTCGAGCCCCGCGAGCTCCTCGGGCAGCAACGGGTCGCCCCGCCACGCCCACAGCACGGTCCGCAATTTCGGGGTGACCGAGAAGCACACCCCGTGATCGACGCCATACACGTGGCCCCCGCCGTCGACCGGCAGGATGTGCCCGCCCTTGCGGTCGGTGTTGTTCACGGCCGCATCGAAGACCGCCATCGGCCGTAGACGCGGATCGTCGTCGTTGATCCAGCCGATGACGTCGACCGCCGGATCGGGCTCGATGAATGCCTGGATCATCCCTTCGCCGAACGGGCCGTCGCGCAGGATCGTGGGTGGGACGACGCCCCACCCGCTCGCCTCCGAGACCAGGTAGGCCGCCACCTCGCGGCGCGTCAACGTCCCATCCGGGAAATCGTCCAGCGGCCGCTCGCCGATCGTCGGCTTGTGGATCGCCTCGATGACACGCGGTGGCTCACCAGGATCCGGGCACGGCAGTGTGACGGTGACGAACAGCGCGTTGTTGCTCGACCCCAGGATGCGGCCGACGACCTCGATCTCGCCGTCGCGCAGGACTTCCAGCGTGGATGCGCGGTCGAGCACGCGTCCTAGTTCACGTAGTGGCCGTTCCGCCGCGGGCAGATGTGCCCCTGCGGATCCAGCGGCGCCCCGCACAGCGGGCACGGCGGGCGGCCGGCGGCGACGACGTTCGTGGCGCGCGCCACGAACGTGCGGGCCGCGGTCGCGGTCATGCGGACCCGCAAGAGGTCGGGACCGTCGTCATCCTCGTCGTCATCGTCCTCGGGGTCGACGGCTTCGCCGTCCTCGTCCTGGGCACGGGCCTCGACGAGGACGCGCTCCGCGCCACCGTCCCATCCGAGCGTGAGCGAGCCCGCCCGGAACGCCTCGTTCAACGGCTCGTCGAGCACCTCGTCGTCGGTGTCGCCGTCGGTCGTCACGCCGACCGGGTCGTCTTCCCCGACGCCCGCGATCCCTCGAAGATCGAGCTCATCGAGGAGCGCCCCGAGTCGCTCGGCGAGGACCGCGACCTGGACCTTCTCGAGCACGACCGAGACCACGCGCGTGCCCTCGCGCGCCTGGAGGAAGAAGGTCCGATCGCCCGGTTCACCGATCGTGCCGGCGACGAATCGGTCGGGTGGGTCGAAGATGTAGCGCCGTCGCGGCATGGTCCGACTCTATACCCAATCGCACCAGCGCCCGTCAGCCGACGTTGACGTCCACGGTGTGCCAGCCGCGGGCGCCGTCGGGAGCCGGTCGCGACGGGGTCTCGTCCTGCAGCGTGCCGGTGCCATCGGTGGCACGCACCTGGAGACGATGCGGACCCGGCGTCGCGTCCCAGGAGTGCGTCCACTGGACCCACGTCGCCTTCGAGATCGGGGCGGACAGACGTGCCTCGTACCACGTGTCGTCGATACCGACCTCGACCTTGCTGATGCCGCGGTCCGGCGCCCAGGCGACGCCGGCGATGGCGACCGACCCAGTGGCGATGTTCCCGGTCGGCGTATCGATCCGGGACTGGGTCAGGATCGGCCCTTCCTTCGACCAACCAAGCGGCACCCAATAGCCGTCGTACGACTCCCACGTCGTCAGCTCCAGCTCCCAGAGCCACTTGGTCGCCGAGACGTACCCATAGAGCCCGGGCACGATCAGGCGCGCCGGGTAGCCATGGCGTCGCGGGAGCGGCTGGCCGTCCATCTCGACGGCGATCATCGGCTCCCGGGCGGGGTCCATCACCCATGACATCGGCATGCCGGCCGTCCAGCCATCCACGGATCGTCCGACGAGCTGCGTCGCCTGCGCCGTCGGCGCAGCCATGGCGAGGACGTCGCGCAGCCGGACGCCGGTCCACTTCGTGTTCCCGACGAGATGTCCGCCGACTTCGTTGCTGACGCAGGCGATCGTGCAGTACTGCTCGAACATGGGTTGGGAGATCAGCTGGTCCCACGTCAACGTCGTTTCCCGCTCGACGAGCCCGTGGATGCGGAGCTGCCAGGTTGCTGTATCCAGGGAGGGAACGAGAAGCGCGGTATCGATGCGATAGAAGTCGTCGTTCGGAACGACGATCGGTGTCAGCCCGGGTGTCGATGGGGCAAGGTCG
>DATNFQ010000146.1:0-2042 GCA_035606295.1 Patescibacteria group bacterium | reverse complement strand
AGAAGTCGCTGAACAGCGCACCGACGATGGCTGCCGGGATCGTCGCAGCGACCAGCAGCCAGGCGAGCTTTCGGTCGGGGTTGCCATCGAATCCGCGATCGCGGATGGTGGCGAACCCGGCGGGGATCAGCCGAAGCCAGTCGTCGCGGAAGTAGACGAGCAGCGCGATCAGCGTCCCGAGATGGAGCATCACGCTGAACGCCAGCGACGTGATGAACGCGTCGTCCCAGCCGAACAGCCACGGGACGATGATCAGGTGCCCCGACGATGAGACCGGCAGGAACTCAGTGAGCCCCTGCACGATCCCCATGACCAAGGCTTGGATGATCGTATCCACTGTCGCCTCGTTACTGCGTTCGTCGCGTCATCCGCGGTCGACCGCAGGTTCCTCGGTCCCGGCTAACGGATGAAGAGCGGAGCGAGGACGAGGGTGATGGTCGCAAGCAACTTCACGAGGACGTGCAGGGACGGCCCGGCCGTGTCCTTGAAGGGATCGCCGACCGTGTCGCCGACGACCGCGGCCGCGTGGGCATCCGTGCCCTTGCCGATCGGATTGCCGTCACTATCCTTGAGGTTGCCCGATTCGATGTACTTCTTGGCGTTGTCCCATGCGCCGCCACCGTTGTTCAGGGTCGTCGCGAGCATCACGCCCGCGATCGTCCCGACCATCAGGAGGCCGGCCACCGCCTGGTATCCCAGCAGGAGGCCGACGAGGATCGGCGTCGCGACGGCGACGAGACCCGGGGCGACCATCTCGCGCAGCGCAGCGCGGGTGGTGATGTCGACGACACGTGCGTAGTCCGGGCGCTGGGTGTAATCCATGATCCCGGGCATCTCGCGGAACTGGCGCCGGACCTCGACGATGATCGACTGCGCGGTCTTGCCGACCGCGCGGATCGCGAGGCTGCTGAAGAAGTAGGCGAGCATCGCGCCGATCAAGGCGGCAACGAACACGCTCACGTCAGCGAGGTTGACGGCGGTCAGCAGCTGGCGGCCGGCATTCGTGCCGGCCTCGATCTGCCGGCCGAGGATCAGGTTGACCTTGTCGATGTAAGCGCTGAACAGAAGGAATGCGGCCAGCGACGCCGAGGCGATCGCGTACCCCTTCGTGAGGGCCTTCGTCGTGTTGCCGACCGCGTCGAGGCGATCGGTGATCTCACGCGTATGCGCTTCCGAGCGGCTGAACTCGGCGACGCCACCGGCGTTGTCGGTGATCGGGCCGAACGTGTCCATCGCGAGGATGTAGGCGGTCGTCATGAGCATGCCCATGGTCGCGACGGCCGTACCGAAGATGCCACCGACGTCCTTGCCGTCAGCATTGACCAGGCCCGCTTGCGATCCGAGCCAGTGCGATGTCATCAGGGCGATACCGATGGTGATCGCCGTCACGGCGGTCGTCTCGAAGCCGACGGCCGTGCCGCTGATGATGTTCGTCGCAGGACCCGTCCTCGACGCCTCGGCGATCTCACGGACCGGGCGGTACGAGCCGGCGGTGTAGTACTGCGTGATGTAGACGAACACGACCGAGGTCGCAAGCCCCACCACGCCGCAGAAGAAGAAGTAGACCCAGACGGGGAGGCCGCCGGCGAGTCCGACGGTCCCGTTCGTCTGCATCATCACGTAGGTCGTGATGCCGAGGCCGACGACCGACAGGATCGTCGTCACCCAGTAGCCACGGTTGAGGATCCGCATCGGGTCCTCGGTCTCGCGGCCGCGGACGAAGAACATCGCGACGATCGTCGCGAGGAGCCCGAACGCGCGGACGACGAGCGGGAAGAAGATCCACGCCTGCGGATTGGGCCAACCGGCCGACTGGGCGATCGCGTATGCCGCGACGCCGAGGATCATCGCGCCGATGTTCTCGGCGGCGGTCGATTCGAAGAGGTCCGCTCCGCGGCCCGCACAGTCACCGACGTTGTCGCCGACGAGGTCCGCGACGACGCCCGCGTTGCGCGGATCGTCCTCGGGGATGCCCTTCTCGACCTTGCCGACGAGATCCGAACCCACGTCGGCGGCCTTCGTGTAGATGCCGCCGCCGAGCT
>DATNFQ010000145.1:0-2140 GCA_035606295.1 Patescibacteria group bacterium | reverse complement strand
ACAGCATCGGACCCGGTGACTCGAGCCGGATCGCGAGCGCGCACAACAGGCCCACCGGGAGCACCACCGGGAGCGCGAGCGCGCAGAGGGTCAGGTCGAGCGCCCGCTTGGTCACCCCGTAGAAGCGAGGTGTACGGACCTCGCCCGGAGAGCGATCGTTCATCGAGCGGCTCGTTCAGCCGACGGCGCGGGCTCCGCGGCGGGGATCTCTTCGGTGACCGGCTCGTCCTCGGCGATCGCCGCGCGGATCGGTGTCGGCACCTGACTCAGGGATGCGCCATGGACGGCCGAGATCAGCGCGCCGCTCGTCAAACCGTCGTCCGGGAAGGTCGCCATCCGAACGTCGCCCGGCAGCAGCTCGGGAGCGATCGTCTGCAGCCGTCCGACAAGGGCGTCTGCCGAGGCGCGCGAGGTCTCAGGGAGCAGGAGATAGACAGCACCGTCGTCGACCCAGGTACGGTCGACCAGGCGGAGGTGCTCATGCAGTCGGCGTGAACGGACGTCGGGATCCTCCTGGACCGCGTCCGGCCCCAGCGGTGCCAGGGTCCGAAGGAGGGTCATCGGCCGGGTATTGCGGCGCGACCGCCGGAGCTCGCGCCGGAATTCGGCCCAGCCGGCTCGCGCCGGGATCGTGGTCGCCGCGGCCGGTCTGGCCGGTGCGGTCAGGAGCACCAGCATCAGAGCCAGCACACCGAAGATGCCCATCCAGAACGCGAGACTCGGGGCGATGTCGATCCCGACCCGCGCGATCTCGAGCCCGATCCCGACGCCCGCAAGCGCCGCGATAAGAGCGACGACCAGGTGGTGGCGCCGTTCTGGAGTCATCCTCGATTCCACTGGAGGGATGCGAATGATGCGGAGTTGGTGGCCCCCACCTCGACGCCCTTCGGGGCGACGGTGCCGCGACCGAACGACGAGTAGGTGAAGCCCGCTGCCGCGACCTCCGCGCCGTTGAGCACGTTCCGTCCATCGATCAGGATCCGTCGGCGCATCGCCATGGCGGCGCTGGCCCAGTCCATGTCGACGAACTCAGGCCACTCGGTCACGAGCACCGCGATCTCAGCATCGCGGAGCGCATCCGCGGCAGCCGCGACGACCTCGAGCCCGGGGACCAATGAGGCGGATCGCTCTCGAGCGGTCGGCATCGGGTCATAGGCGATGACCGTGGCGCCGCCCTCGATGAACTCGCTGGCGATGGTCAGTGCCGGCGCATCGCGCAGGTCGTCGGTGTCGGGCTTGAAGGTCAGGCCGAGCAACGCTACCCGGCGGCCGCGAACCGTGCCGTCGAGGAGACTTGCCGCGCGCTCGACGACCTGCGTACGGCGACGGTGGTTGACATCGTCGACGGCCGTCAGGAGCGGGGTATCGACCCCGGCCTGCGCCGCGGTGCGGATCGTCATCGAGACCTGATTCGGCAGGCACGAGCCGCCGAACCCGACGCCGGCGCGCAGGAACGCGCCACCGATCCGGGTGTCGTACGACATGCCATCGACGACGGTCGAGACGTCGGCGCCGAAGGCATCGCAGATCTCGGCGAGCTCATTGGCGAAGCTGATCTTCGTCGCGAGGAAGAGGTTGGCTCCGAGCTTCGTGATCGCGGCGTCGATCGCGCCCATCACGATGACCGGTGCGGCGGCCGAGTGGTACAGCTCGCGGAGCGCCGACTCGCCATGCCCCTCGGGGTCGTCGACGACGCCCAGGACGATCCGGTCCGGCTGCTGGTAATCGCGGACGGCCCGCCCCTCGCGCGTGAACTCAGGGTTCAGCATGACGGGGATCGGCGTAAGCCCGGCGGTCGATCGCCGGCTCGCGACGATCTGCGGGAGCTGGCGGATGAAGTCCGGCGGCAGTGTCGAGCGGATCACCAGCGTCGCTGTATCGCCCATGGCCGGGACGATGTCCGCCAGGGCGCCGCGCACGGTGTCGGTCTGCCACCCACCGTTGCCGTCGTGTGTGCCGACGGCGACGATGACCATGTCGGCTGCAGCGGACGCGCCCTTCAGGTCGTCCGTGAAGCGCAAGGTGCCCCGCTCGATCCCGTCGGCGACGAGCTCCGGGAGCCTCGGCTCATGGAACGGGACCCGTCCCTCTCTGAGGGACCCGAGCCGTCGCGGGTCGGCATCGACCCCCACCACCTGGT
>DATNFQ010000144.1:0-2435 GCA_035606295.1 Patescibacteria group bacterium | reverse complement strand
TTCTGCGAGAGGACGTTGAGCTCGCTCTCCAGCGTGGCCACCTCGGTGCGAAGCTGGTCATTGCGGTCGTCCAGATTGGCCACGAGCACCGTCAGGTCCTGCGACGACAGCCCGGCGAAGGCGGCGCCACTCGCCTGCGTGCGCAGCTGGATGACGACCAGCACGCCGAGCAGGAATGTCACTGCGGCGATCGTGAGCTGGCTGCGGCGTCGGCGCATCGCTAGGGCGACGCCCCCGGAGAAGGCTCGGGCCGCGCGTAGCGCAGCGTGACGGTGCCGGCGAAGGCCGGGATATCGACGGCCTCGGGCTCGGCGATCGAGACCCCGATGCCGAAGCCCTGGGCGCGTGTCCGGATGAGATCGACGAAGCCGGGCGATGCACTCAGGCGCGCGTACAGGTCGTTCGGACCGATCGCGGAGACCTGGTATGGGCCGGCGAGGTAGGCCGCGTTCACCAGGATCGACGGACCGACATCGATGACGGCGGTCGTCGGCGTGATCCGCTCGCCGTTGATCGCGATCGCCTCGGCGCCCGCGGCCCATAGCTCCTCTACGACGGACCGCAGATCGCGCGCACCGACGAGGTAGTCGGCCTGGTCCGCGCCCGGCGCGACCGGCTCCTGCGAGTCCTGAAGCTGGAGCACGATCCCCGTTCCCGTGAGCGGGATCAGCCCGGCCGCGATGCGCGCCTCCTGCAGCTGATCGTTCAACTGACGGACCTGCTCTGCGGATCCCTCGCTTGTCTGCTCGTTCGACTGGATCTGCTCGCGGAGCTGAAGGATGCGGGCCTTCAGCTGGTCCTGGCGCTGCTGCAGCTGGGTCGCCGTCTCGATCAGCGGCGCTCGCTCCTGGGTCGTGTAGCGGACACGCGGCCCCTGGGCGGCGAGTTGTGCCGCGATCAGGAACCCGAGGCCGAGCAGCGCGGCGCCAAGCGTGACCTGCCAGCTCGGGATAGACCGCAGACGAGCAGCCATCGACGTCATCGTGCGGGCCTTCGCGAACGCGACCAGACGAGCACGCCGATGCCGCCCGCGATCGCGAGCGCCGCGACGACCAGCCCGGGCGAGGTGGTCGCCCGGCTCCCGGGCTCTTCTACCTGCGCGGCGGATGTCGCCGCCGGACCCGGCGTCGCACGGACGGCAGGAGTCCCTGATGCAGCTGGCGCTGGGCCGCCGTCCCAGCCGGACGGCACGGGCCCGGGAGCGGCTGGCTTCGGCCCGAACGTGACCGGCGCTTTCGCGCCGAGGTCGGCGAGCCATGCGTCGTTGAATGCGGCCGTGTCCATCCCGATCGCGCCCTTGAAGGCCTCGTCATCGGTCTTGCCATCCGCGTACGACCGAACGAGCGAGACGAGCGCCGTCTGGCCGTTCTTGCGCACGAGGTAGTCGATCGCGCTGACGCTTTCCGCATACGCAAGACCGAACCCGGAGCCGGTCGGGAATTGCGATGTCAGGCCGTCGAGCGGGATCAGGTCGCCCGATGAGGCCGCGTTCTCGACGTCCGACCGGTCGCTCGGGCCGTACCCGACGCTCAGGTACACCGCGAGCCCCTCATTGAGCCAGCGCGGCGGGAAGTGATACGGATTGTCGACCGCCGTGTCGAACACCAGGTGGATCAACTCGTGCGGGACGACGTTCTCGACCCAGGGATCGTTGATCGACGACGGTGCGATGTCAGCGAACAGGGTCCGGATGTCCGAATTCGCCTGCCCACCGACGTTCTCGCGCGTCCCCGGCCCGAGCGCGTCGTAGAAGGGGCCCTGATCCGCATAGATGAAGAAGTCGATCGGCTTGGTCTCGGTCACGCCGAGCAGCTTCGACGTCTGGGCGACCTCGCGCTCACCGATCTTGAGCGCACGTTCACCGAACGCTCGATCGCCCTTGTACCAGTGGACGCGCACGACATCACCGCTCAGCGTCCGCCAGTCGAACCGGTCGTCCGTGACCACCGTGCGGACCTCGGGACCGATCCGGCTCGTGCCGTCCGACGTGATGCGCCATCGGACCGCGACGGGGGTGTTCGGCATGATGTGTGCGTCGGGGCCACCCAGCGTGTACTGCAGGGTCGTCTGGCCTCCGGCGAACGGGATCGTCACCTCGCTCACCAGCGGTGCCGGGTCGTCTGCCATCGTCACCAACACTTCGATCCGGCTGATCGAACCCTGCAGCGTGACGGGTTGCGATGCGACCACCCCGCTGTCGAACGACCCGGTGATCGACGGTCGTCCGAACTCGACCGTGGCCGCCTGCACGGGCGTCGCGGCGAGGCCGACGGATCCGAGCACGAGCCCGACGATCGCCGCCACGCGAAGCGAGCGTGCCGATCGACGGCTCATGGCTTGTCCCATGCCAGGCCTGCAAGGCGCATCGATCCCAGGCCGTTCTGCCCGGCGCCTGTCAGCCCGTCGCGAGCGAGCGCCCAACCGGTCCCGTAGGA
>DATNFQ010000143.1:0-9095 GCA_035606295.1 Patescibacteria group bacterium | reverse complement strand
GTACCCGCGCACGCCGAGTCGGCGGAACCCCTGGTACTCGAAGTACAGGAAGCTCACGAGCGCGAGGCCGATGGTGATGTTCACGTCACTCGTCGGTGCGCGGAGCTGCTCGAGGCGGCCGACGGGCGGGATGAGCCCGCTCCAGTTCGAGAACAGGATCAGGATGAAGAACGCGATGAAGAGCGGGATGTAGGGACGCGCGGCGGCCCCGGCGATGCTCATCCCGAAGTCGCCCATGAACTCGTACAGGAACTCGAAGGCGTTCTGGGCCCGACCCGGGATCAGTTCCCGACCGCGGGTCATCAGGATGACCGCGACGAGCAGCACCACCATCACGATCCACATCGTGAGGATCGTCGAACTGATGCTCGGGGTGAACGTGACGAGCTGATCGGCAGGGGCCACAGGCCCGATCACCGTATGCGGCGCCGGGAACTCGAGCGTGCCGTTGATGTAGCAGACGGGGAACGAGCAGGCTTCTCCGGGGTTGCCCTCACGCGGGAATGGCGGGAAGAGGATGAACGCCGCGATGTTCCCGATGATCACCAGCCCGATCAGCAGGAACCAACGCGAAGACAGCCCGCGCCCTCGCGGCGCCGACTGGGCTTCGGCGTCCTGGGGGACCACCTGGTCGCTCGACAAACTTCCTCCGCTCCACACAAGAGCGCGGCCTTCCGCCGCGCTCGCTTCCTTTCCCGGTCGGCTGCCCGACCTCATCCCGACGAGTCGAGGAACCTCATGATCAGTCTGTAGATCGCCAGCGCCCCTATTCCTGCGCCGACGAAGAAGCCGATGAGTACGAAGATCGGGATGGTCCCGAGCCGGGTATCGGCCCAGTAGCCGACGCCCACACCCACAAGGGTCGTGACCAGAAGCGTGAAGCCGATCTCCGAGAAGAGGATGGCGTACGCCCCGCCTCGGCCGGGCTCGATCATGGACGACCTGTCAAGGCAGCGGCAGTGTAGCAGCTGCGAGTGGCGAACGACACCGGCTATCTCCTCGGGATGGCTCGCCGGCCGAGCGCCCACGCCGGCCTCCGCGTCCGCGTCAGTCGGTCGGTGGGACCTGTTCGCTGGGAAGGCTGGTCGACGTCGCCGAGATGGCCGGCGTGCCGGTGGCCGACAGCACGGCTCCATGCTGTCGTGGCCAGATCCCGACGACGACGCCGATCACCACGGCGAGCCCGAGGACGGCGGCGAGCAGCTCGACCGACACGGTGGAGCGGGGTGGTGCGAACGTCGGCAAGTCGTGACTCGTCCCGGCGGCGCCGGCGACCACGAGTCGTTTGGGAGTCAGATGAGCCACCGCGCCGCCTCGAGCCAAGCGGATCTCATCTGCCTGGGCGACCACCGCCGCCCGCTCGTCCGCCAGGCGCCGCTCCTCGCGCGTGAGGATCGAGAGGCCGAGCCACGAGCGCAGCGTGTACGCCGCTACGGATCGATCGAAGACGTCGACGACCGCTCCGATGGGACCTCGCCGATCGGCGTTCGCGGCACGAGGGCGACCGGCCTTCTCGTCGGCGTGGGCGCCCGTCCGCTGCGCGACGGTCGCGGCTGCGAACAGGGCGACGACCGCGATGGCGAGGATGACGGGCGGGTCGAGCGGCATCGTCGGCCGATGCTAGCACCGGGTCCCGGGTAGACCGCACTAGGGCGAACGCCGTGTTGCGGCCGCGCGACAGGCGCGGCCCGATCAGTGTTCCTGGCTGACCTCGCGGCGCAACGTCGTCTCGGCCATGGGCGGGGAGACATCCTCGTCGTCGTATGCGTCGGCCTCGAGCTCGTCGGGCCGGTCGAACGCGCCGCGGGTGGGTCCGAACAGGATGAGCCCCGCGAGGATGAACAGGCTGATGAACGCGTAGGCCTGGCCCACCTCCTGGACGAGAAGGGCCAGCAGCCCGAGGGTGATGCAGATCGCGTAGATGAACAGGACCGTGTTGCGATGCGACAGCCCGAGATCGAGCAACCGATGGTGGATGTGCGATCGGTCAGGCGTGAACGGCGATCGTCGCTGCGAGAGCCGCCCGACGATGATCCAGAACGTGTCGATGATCGGCACGCCAAGGACCAGGAGCGCCACGGCGACCTTGGCCGATCCGAGGATCGATAAGACCGCGAGCGTATAACCGACGAACTGCACCCCGGTGGTGCCGCTGAAGATCTTCGCCGGGTGGAAGTTCCAGCGCAGGAAGCCAAGGAGCGCGCCGGCGAGCGCGAAGCACAGCACGGCGATGAGCGGCTGGCTGACCTGCGTGGTGAGGCTCAGGATCCCGAGCGTCACCGACGCGATGAGCGCGACGCCCGTACTGAGCCCGTCGAGCCCGTCGATCCAGTTGATGCTGTTGATCATCCCGACGATCCAGAACACCGTGAACCCGACCGAGAACGCCGGCGAGAACCGCAGCGGCAGGTCTCCGAACGGGTTGTTGATGAGACTCACGCCGATGCCGAGGACCCATGCGCTCAGGGCGAGCAGCACCTGGCCGAGGAGCTGCCATCGCGCCCGCAGGTCGTAGAGGTCGTCGAGAACGCCGATCGCAGCGGCGGCCGCGCCACCCGCGAACAACGCGAAGAGGTCGCCGGGCGTGATGTTCAACGGCATCGGCACCCAATCCGCCGACTCGTTCAGCAGCGTGAACGGCATCGCGACCGCAAGGAAGCCGATCGCGATGGCGATGCCGCCACCGCGCGGGATGGGCCGGGTATTCACCCGTCGGGCATCGGGCCTGTCCACGATCCCGTACCGCTTCATGGTCCGACGCACGAGCGGGGTCAACCCGAAGGCGATCAGTCCAGCGAGGGCGAACACGACGATGATCGGGAAATAGCTCCGATCGGCGTGCTCGATAAGGGTCAAATCCGCACCACGTCAGACCGTCCCCGATGACGGCGGCAGAGGAGCGGAGACGCGAGGATCACGCCGCGGGCAGCCCCGGAACGGGGAAACGGGCGACGATCTCCGCCACCTCCCCGGCAAGCCGGCGCTGGATGGACTCGTCGTCACGCGACCGGATCGCCTCGATGATGATGCGGCCGACACCGCGCATCTCGTCCTCACCGAAGCCGCGCGACGTCGTGGCAGGCGTGCCGAGGCGGATGCCGGACGCGGTGTTGGGCGGCAGCGGGTCGAACGGGATCCCGTTCTTGTTCACGGTGATGCCGATCTCGTCGAGAAGATGCTCGGCTTCCTTGCCGGTCACGCCCAGAGGCGTCACGTCGACCAGCATCAGGTGGTTGTCGGTCCCACCGGATACGACCCGCGCACCCTCACCGGCGAGCGTCTCGGCGAGCACGGCCGCGTTCCGGACCGTCCGCCGCTGATCGTCCTGGAACGTCTCCTCGGCCGCGAGCTTGAACGCGATGGCCTTGCCGGCGATCACCTGCATCAGCGGGCCGCCCTGCACACCGGGGAAGACCGTCTTGTCGATCGCAGCCCCCAGTGATCCCTTCAACGCCGGGAAGTCGGCGGGGTCGAGGGCATCGGGGAGCTCGTGACGCCCGAAGATCATCCCGCCGCGCGGTCCACGCAGCGTCTTGTGCGTCGTCGTCGTGACGATGTCGGCGTGTGGGAACGGGCTCGGGTGCACCCGGGCTGCGACCAGACCGGCGATATGCGCCATATCGATGAACAGGACCGCGCCGACGCTGTGGGCGATGTCCGCCATCCGCTCGAAATCCCACAGCCTGGGATACGCACTGGCACCACCGACGATCATCTTTGGCCGGACTTCGCGCGCCTGCGCCTCCATGGCGTCGTAGTCGATGCGCTCAGTGTCCTTGCGGACGCCGTATGCATGGACCTCATACAGCTTTCCGCTGAAGTTAAGGGCCATGCCGTGGGTGAGGTGGCCACCGTGGGCCAGGTTCATCCCGAGGATCCGATCTCCCGGCTTGAGCACACTGAAATAGGCGGCCATGTTGGCCTGGGCACCCGAATGCGGCTGCACGTTGACGTGCTCGGCACCGGGGTACAGGGCGAGGGCTCGCTCCTGCGCCAGGGTCTCGGCGATGTCGACGTACTCGCAGCCGCCGTAATAGCGCTTGCCCGGCAGGCCCTCGGCGTATTTGTTGGTGAGCCAGCTGCCCTGGGCTTCCATGACCGCCGCGGAGACGTAGTTCTCGCTGGCGATCAGTTCGATGTTGTCGTGCTGGCGGCGCCGCTCCCCCTGCATCGCCTGCCACAGGTCCGGGTCGACCTCGGCGATGGTTTCGAGCGCCAAGCCGCGCGGCTGGGAGATGGTCATCGCGTGGCGGCTCCTTCCTCCGCGGTATCTTCCCACGGATGACAGTGCATCGAACCGCGGTTCCTGGCAGCGCGATATCGGAACCGGTGCTGCCGCCGGCACTTTCGGAGGCCACCCGAGCGACGATCGACACGCCGGCGCTCGTCGTGGACCTCGACCGCATGGACGCCGCCATCGTCCGGATGGCCGACGCGATGTCGGAGCGCGCCGTCGCTCTCCGCCCTCATGCGAAGACGCACAAGAGCATCGAGGTCGGGCGTCGACAGGTGGGTGCGGGCGCCGCCGGGCTGACGGTCGGCACGGTCGGCGAAGCCGAGGTGTTCGCCGATGGCGGTCTCGATGACCTGTTCATCGCCTATCCGATGGTTCCTGCGGGTCCGAAAGCCGAGCGGCTGCGCGAGGTCGCGCGGCGCGCGCGGCTACGCGTCGGGATCGATTCGGTCGTCGGGGCACACGCTGTCGCCGATGCGCTCGGCGACGACCGCGAGCGGGTCTCGGTGCTCGTGGAGATCGATTGTGGCGGCCGCCGGACGGGAGTCGCGCCGAGCGACGCCGGACCCGTCGCGGCCGCGGCGACCCACCTCGGTCTCGATGTCATCGGTGTGTTCACGCACGGTGGCCACGGCTACCACGGCCCTGACGCTCGTGCCGCCGCCGCCGAGGATGAGGTCCGCGGTCTGACCGAAGCGGCCGGATCGCTGCGTGCCGCCGGTCTCGAACCGAGCGTCGTCAGTGCCGGGTCCACGCCGACCGCGTTCGACTCGGCACGTGGCGCCGTCACGGAGGAGCGCCCAGGAACCTATGTGTTCGGCGACCGCCAACAGGTCGCGCTCGGGTCCATCGCGGCTGACGCGCCGGCCGCCGTCATCGCCGCTCGGGTCGTCAGCCTGAACACGGCCGCTCGGCGCTTCGTCATCGACGCGGGTGCGAAGACCCTGACGAAGGACGTGCCGGCCTATCTCGCAGGACACGCCTCGATCCCCGAGCTCGGTGCTGTCGTCGACCGGGTATCCGACTATCACGGCGTCGTCGAGGTGAAGGACGGAGGCTCGCTACCCGAGATCGGTCAAGTCGTTCTGGCGGTCCCGAATCACATCTGTCCGGTCGTCGACCTGTTCGCTACGTTCCTGGTCGCGCGCGACGGCGCGATCATCGACACCTGGCGCGTCGACGCGCGTGGACGGAGCGGCTAGCCTCGGGACTCACCCGCGCCGGCGTCCGCGTCGCGGAGATGGTGTTCGACACCGGCCGCGTCCAACACCGTGGCGACCTCGGTGACGGGGATAGCACCAGCCCGAAGGATCGTGGGTGTCGGCCCGGTGCAGTCGACGATCGTGGAAGCCGGGCCGCCGTGCGCCGGTCCGCCATCGAGGATGAGGTCGACCGAGTCGCCGAGCTGGTCCAGGATCGCTGCTGCGTCCGAAGCCTCGGCGATACCAGACACATTGGCCGACGTCGTCGGCAATGGGCCGACACCCGCGGCGAGGGCACGCGGCGCCGGATGGTCGGGAACGCGAAGACCGATCGTCCGGGCGCCACCCGTGAGGACCGCGGGCCACGGGACGTCGGGGCGCTGCGGGACGATGACCGTCAGGCCGCCCGGCCAGAACGCTGCGGCGAGTGCCGACGCGGCCGGGGTCATCGCCCCGGCGGTCGCCGCCTGTGCGGCATCGTCGAGCAGCAGCATGATCCCCTTGTCCGGCGGGCGTCGCTTCGCCGCGAACAACCGCTCGATCCCCCCCGTCGTCGAGAGAGCGACAGCGATGCCATAGACGGTGTCCGTTGGGAGCGCCACGATGCCGCCGGCGGCGAGCACGTCGATCGCCTCGCCACGGCCGGCTTCGTCATCGGGAACCGCGCGTGCCGTCATGACGCTACGTCGCGGACATCACGGTTTGCCGTCGCGAGGCGCCGGGCGTTCGCCCGAACGCCAGCCGGAGACGCCAGCACGAGGTCCTCGATCATGCGGGCCGCCCCATCGTCCTGGAGCGGCGCGGCGACGTAGCGCGCTGCGGCGCGCACTTCGGCCGGGGCACTCGGCATCGCGGTCCCATGCCCGACCTCGGCGAGCATCTCGAGGTCGTTCCACTGGTCGCCGATCGCCAACGTCGCGCCGAGCGGGATCCGCAGTCGTCGGGCGAGCCAGCGGATCGCCCGGCCCTTGGACACACCCGGCGCCACGAACTCCAGGAACCGCGGATGCGAGATCGTCACGTCGGCCCGACCCGCGAATTCGGCACGGGCGAGCGGCGCTACCTCGGTCGGGATCGGCGGCTCGCCCACGGCGAGGACTTTCGTGACCGGATGATCGATCGCCGCGAGCAGGTCCGGCACGAGCTCGGCGTGCGCCCCCATGAATGCCGAGTAGTCGTCGGCCTTGGGGTCGTCGGCGCGAAGGATGAACCGTTCGAGGTGGTTGACGTGGGGGTCGAGCCCGTGGGCACGCGTCCATCCGAGGATCGCCCGTGCCGACTCCGCTGGCAGGGGCGTGTGCAGCAGCAGCTTCCCGAGCCTGCGCGAACCGGGGAGCGGCATCGCCCGGATGAGCCCGCCCTGATAACCGACGATCGGCCCCGTCAGACCGAGGTCTTGAGCGAAGCGCATCGCCGATGAGACCATCCGGCCGGTCACGAGTGACACCGCGACGTCTCGCTCCATCGCCCCGCGGACCGCGGTCATCGTGCGCTTAGCGATCTCGTGATCGTCGCCGATGATCGTCCCGTCGATATCGAGCGCGATGAGTCGGATCGGGAGCTCGGGGGCCGGAGTGACGGGCAGGATAGCCGGCATCAGCGGGGTCGGCGCCATCGTCATCCCGCCCCGCGACGCACACGCAGGACACGCGGGAGGCCCGCGAGATCCGGGATCACGTCGCGGTCCCAGCCCGGCAGGCGCTCCGTCACCAGCGCAGGCGCCGTTTCGCCCTGATCCCCGCCGATCTCGAGCAATGCGGTCCCATCCGCAGCGAGCGCCCACTCCAACTGGTCGAGAAGGCGACCGACGACGGCGAGCCCATCGGGGCCACCGTCGAGTGCGAGCCGTGGCTCGAACGTCGTGCTGACGGGCTCCCCGGCGGACGCGTCGAGCTCTTCCGCTCGGACGTAGGGCAGGTTCGCCAGCACGATGTCGAATGACGACGAGCGTGCGTCAGGCGGCAGGAGGTCGCTGGCGACGAAGCGCAGACGATCACCCACCCCGTGTGCGACGGCGTTTTCCCGAGCCAGGTCCAGGGCGCCCTCAGAAACGTCCGTCGCCACGATGTCGAGGTCGTCGGGTGGGACGCGCCGTTGTCGAAGGGCGACCGCGAGGGCGACAGCGATCGCGCCGCTACCCGTCCCCACATCAGCGACGCGAAGGACCCCCGACCGGTCGACGCCGGACGTCAACGCGGTCATCACCGTCGCGATCGCCGTATCCACGAGCAGCTCGGTCTCCGGGCGCGGGATCAGCGCGCGAGCGTCGACGGTCAGCGCGATCCCGTGGAATTCCTTGATGCCCCGCAGGTACGCGACCGGCTCACCTGTCTCGCGCCTCGCGATCAGCGACTCGTACGTCGCAGTCGCGTCCGCGCCGACCGGTGCCTCACCGTGGGCGATGACCGCGGTCCGGTCGACACCGATCGCGTGCGCGAGCAGCAGCTCGGCATCGAGTCTAGGGGTGTCGGATCCGGCAGCTCGAAGGCGCTCGGTGCCGGCCTCGACGAGCGCGCGGGTCGCGGTCATGCGCGTGCGATCAGAGTCGGATGGTGACGGCGACGTCGCCGACCTTGCGCAGGACCTCGGCGCTGGTCGTGCCCCGCCAGCGGTGGAAGAGCAGGTCCACCGACGCATCACCGATGCGCAGGTCCGTCAGCGTGACCTTGCCGAGCCAGTCGGGCAGGTGCGGGTGCAGCAGCTCGAGCTCGTGCCGGTCGGCATGGGCGCGGAGCCCGAGCATGGTCTCCAGGAACAAGAACGAGGACCCGGCGGCCCAGGCTTGCGGCGAGCAGGCGACCGGATACGGGACCGGCGTTGTGGCGTCAGTCCGGTCGAAGCCACAGAAGAGCTCCGGCAGTCGGTAGTCGGCGAAGCCCTGGGCCGCTTCCATCATCTGGCCGACGAGCCGGTTCGTCGCGTCGTGGAAGCCGTACCGCTTGAATCCCGCGGCGATCAGCGACGTGTCATGTGGCCAGACGGTCCCGGTGTGGTAACCGATCGGGTTGTAGCCGGGCTGATCGGACGCGAAGGTCCGCACTCCCCAGCCGGAGAACATCTCGGGCCTAAGCATCCGCTCGACCACGTCCCCGGCACGGTCGGGTGTCACGATCCCGGACCAGAGGCATTGGCCCGCGTTGCTGGCGATCGCATCGGCCTGGCGCTTGTCGCGATCCAGCGCCATCGCGTAGAAACGCCGATCCTCCATCCAGAACGCCTGCTCGAAGCGGGTCGCCAGCTGGTCCGCCTCGGCGTCGAGCCGGATCGACAGCTCGGTCTCGCCACGCATCGCTGCGAGTCGGGACATGCGGCGCTTCGCGTCGAAGACGTAGCCCTGGACTTCTGCCAGTGCGATCGGTGGCTCGCTTTGCCGGCCTTCGCGATCGCGGATCGCGTCGTGCGAATCCTTCCAGCCCTGATTCAGCAAACCGCGATCCGTGCGCCGCTCGTATTCGACGAAACCGTCGCCGTCGCGGTCTCCGTAGCGATCGATCCATCCCAGCGCGGCGAGCGCGTTCGGCCACAGGCGGTCGACCAACCCGCGGTCCCCGGTCCAATCGAACGTCGCACCGAGGAGGATCAGCCACAACGGCGTCGAATCGACCGAGCCGTAGTAGGGCGTGTGCGGCAGCTCGCCGGAGCGCGCCATCTCTCCGGTC
>DATNFQ010000142.1:0-8169 GCA_035606295.1 Patescibacteria group bacterium | reverse complement strand
CCCGCCGATCACGGTCGGCTCGACGAAGAACCCGCGCGCCTTGTCGCCGTCGCTCAGCCGCTCGCCACCGATGAAGACGCGTCCATCGCGCCGCGCCTCGCTGACGGCTTGCTGATGTCGGTCGACCGCTCGCTGATCGATGATCGGACCGAGCCAGTTCTCGCGGATGACGGGATCGCCGATCGTGATCGACTCGGTCTTCTCGACCAGTAGCCGGACGAGCTCGTCGTGGACGGGCCGCTCGACGTAGACGCGCGAGTTCGCGGAGCACTTCTGCCCACCGAACCCGAAGGCCGAACGCATGATCCCCTCGGCCGCCTCATCGAGGTCGGCGTTGCGCGTGACGATCGCGGGGTTCTTGCCGCCCATCTCGACGATGCACGGCCGTGGCCACGTCTTCGAGAACGATCGGAAGAGCTGCATGCCGACCGCGTACGACCCGGTGAACACGATGCCGTCTATACCCGGGTGATCCTGGAGCGCTTGCCCGACGGTCTCGCCGGGACCCATCACCAGGTTGACGACGCCCTGCGGGACACCGGCATCGATGTAGGCCTGCAGCATGTTCTGCGCCGACAGCGGCGACGCCGACGACGGCTTGATCACGACCGTGTTGCCGGCCATCATCGCGGCCGACGACGGGCCTGTGGCCAGCGCCATCGGGAAGTTGAATGGGCTGACGACGGCGAAGACGCCGTGTGGTCGCAGGACCGACTTGGTGTGGACGGCGGTGTCCCCGAGATTGCCCATCGGGTGTTCGTAGCCGTCGTTGTCCTGCATCGTCTGGGCGTAGTAGCGGATCAGGTCCGCCGACTCCTCGATCTCACCGAGCGACTCGATCCGGTTCTTGCCGACCTCGTAGCTCTGTGCGGCGGAGTACTCGAAGAGACGGTCGCTGATCAGCTCCGCGGCGCGCCGCAGGATCGCCAGGCGCTCTCGCCAGGGCGTCGCGGCCCAGGCCGGCTGCGCCCGCCGAGCCGCGGCGACCGCGTCATCGATGTCGGACGGCGTTCCCGTCGCGAACGTCCCGAGCAGGATGTCCGAGTCGATCGGCGAGCGAGCCTCGAAGGTCGACACGCCGTCACGCCATGCGCCGTCGACGTAGTTCTGGTGGTACGCACCGAGCTCACCGCGGACCTTGGTCGCGGCCTCCTCGAACCCGGCGTGCAGCTCCTCGTTGTCGGCGCGCAGCGTCGCGTAGGTGACCTTGATTCGCGGCTTGGCCTCGGACGTCATCGTGGCTCCTCGTGTGTTCGTCGAAAGGTCGTCATTCAGGGTCGTCCAGTCTACGTCCGAGCACGACGGCCGGGCGGACGCGTCAGCCCGCTGGCGCCGGCTGGCTCTGGCCTTCGGGCTGCGCGGCAGCCGGTGGATCGAGTGCCTGGACGGTCAACCACGACGCGACGGTCGCGAAGACCGCGCCGGCGATCGCATCGAAGCCGCCGGAACCGACGAGGAGCGCCGCGAACAGCATCGACGTCACCACCAAGCGCGTCTGTGCGGCCATCCCTGCCGCGCATCCGATCGCGATCGCGAACGTTGGTGACGTCCCGAACAGCTCGACGGCGAATGCCGCGACGCCGACGCCGAGGAACACGGCCGGAAAGATCGGCCCGCCCCGGAAGCCCGTCGCGAGGCTTACCGCGTACGCAGCGGCCTTTGCGATGACCAGGACCACGAGTGCGATGAGGGACGACTCCGAGACGAGTGCCGGGATCGAGGCTTGCCCTGAGAAGAGCACGGCATCGGGCGCGACGCCGAACACGGTCGCCAGTTGGGCGAGTGCGCCGACCGCCAACCCGCCGAGCAGGAGCGCCGCGACGAGTCCTACTCGGCCGTCACCTTGACGACCGTCCTGAAGTGCGGCGACCCGCTTGGCGGCACGGTTGATCGCCACGATCAGCGCGGCGGTCACGACGCCGACGACGATGGCGATGATCAGATCCGGGACACTCGTTCCCACGTACGCCGGCAGATCCGGGACCTGGAGCCCGGGCGCCGGCGCGCCGGTATACGGCCCCACCCCGAGAAAGACCAGGTAGCCGACCGCGGCGGCGACGAAGCCTGGTAAGAGCACCGGGATCAGCACGGCACCCATCGAGATGCCACCCTCGGTCAGCATCACGCCGGCCACCAATGGCCCGCCGAACAGCGTGGAGATCGCAGAGAAGATCCCGGCCATCGAGAGGACGCCTTGCTCTCGAGCGTCGGACCGGACGAGCGACGTGATGGCGAGGCCGACGGCTGACCCGACGGCCATGACCGGGGCTTCGGGGCCCAGCACGAGCCCGAAGCCGAGCGTGCCGAGCGCGGCGACGACGATGCCAGGCACGTACCTGACTGGCGTAGCCCCGTGGCTCATCCCGGCCAGTGGCGAGCGTCCGCCGTCGCCCGGCAGCGTGAGTCGTGCGATCGCGACGATCGCGGCGCCCACGACCGGTAGAAAGACGACCAGATACCAGGGTGGCGACGCCTCGCCGAGGGCCGTCGGGAGGGCGTGCCAGATCAGCTGTTCGAGGTAGTGGACGACCGTGAAGAACGCGATCGCCGCCAGCGCGGCAGGGATGCCGATGGCGGCGCCGAGCAGCACCAGCCGAAGGACATCCACGCGGGCCGGCGCACCTTGCTCAGTCAAGTGCCGTCACCACTTCCGCGAGATCCTTCGCGACCGCGTCGGGGCGCCGACCGCCTCGCTCGCTCGCGGCGACCTCGACATCTGCCGGCCCGTGCTTGCCCGTCAGCACGAGGATGCCGCGCAGCCCGACTCGCTGTGACGCCCTGACATCGGTGCGGACGTCGTCGCCGACCATCGCGATCTCGGCGCGCGCCAGCACGCCGCCACATTCCTTGCGCAAATCTCGGACAGCCTGCGTGAAGAACGTCGCGGTCGGCTTGCCGACGATCGTGGCTCGTGTCTCCGCCGCGAACTCGAGTCCCACCACGAACGAGCCCGAGTCGAGGGTCGGGCCTTCCGGCGTCAGCCACCAGGGATTGCGATGCATGCCGACGAGCCTTGCGCCGCCGCGGACGAGGCGAAACGCGCGGTTGAGGTTGTCGAAGGTCGCCTCCTCCGGCGAGTCGCCGATGACGACGGCTGCCACGGTCGCGCCGCGCGCTCCGGCTTCCTCGTGCGTCAGCAGGTGCTGACCGGAGAATTCCGACTTGGCATCGTCGGAGGCGAGGACATAGAGCGGCTGACCGGGAAAGGTCCGCGCCGTCCAGGCCGCGGAAGCGGTGAGCGCCGACTCGAAACGCTCCGGCGGGATGGGGGCCCCAAGCTTCGCCGACCACCGCGACAGCGTCTTGCGACTGACGGCCGATGTGTTCGTGACGATCCGGTACGGCACGGACCGCCGTTCGATCTCGGCGATCGCGTCGGCGGCGCCGGGAACGGCCGTCCCGGCGGTGACGATGACCCCGTCGAGATCGAGCAGGAACGCCCGGACACCGCGCATCGCCGCCCGTAGATCGGTCGTCGGGTGCGACGCCTGGGGCATGATGGAAGCCTATCGGAAGGAGGGCGCCCGCATGGGTCTGCTCGAGGGCAAGAACGCCCTGGTATTCGGCGTGGCGAACGATCACTCGATCGCCTGGGGGATCGCCCAGGCACTCCGTGCCGAGGGAGCCACGGTCGGGTTCTCGTCGATCGAGAGCCTCATCGACAAGCGCGTACGGCCGCTCGCGGATTCGATCGGCGCGACCTTCGTCGAACCTGCCGACGTGCGATCCGACGCCGACATCGAGCGCGTCTTCGCGCGCTGGGGCGAAACGACGGACCACCTCGACATCCTCGTCCACGCCCTTGCGTTCGCGAAGCGCGAGGACCTCGAGGGTGGCTTCGTCGACACGTCGCGTGACGGCTTCGCGCTCGCGCTGGATGTGTCCGCCTATTCGCTGGTCGCGCTGACCCGCGCCGCTCGACCGTATCTGCGCCGTGGATCATCGGTGATGACGCTGACCTACTACGGCTCGGAGAAGGTCGTAGCGAACTACAACGTCATGGGCGTCGCGAAAGCCGCGCTCGAGGCATCGGTGCGGTATCTCGCCTCTGACCTCGGCCCGGACGGGGTCCGGGTCAATGCCATCAGCGCGGGGCCGGTGCGGACGCTCGCCGCCGCCGGGATCGCCGGCTTCAAGGGGATGTACGGCGCGTTCGATGACGTCGCCCCGCTACGGTCCAACATCACGATCGAGGACGTCGGCAAGACCGCGGTGTACCTCGCCTCCGACCTGTCGAGCGCGGTCACGGGCGAGGTCATCTATGTCGATGGCGGGTTCAGCATCCTCGGCGTGCCGCTGGCGAAGACCGAATAGCGGCCGGCGCTGGTAGGCCCGGCGGTCAGCCTGCGGTCAAGCGGCCGATCTCCGTCTCGAGATCCGGGATCGAGATCTCGCCGACGGCCCGCGCGACGACCTTGCCATCGGGGCCGATGAAGACCCAGTACGGATAGGCCGGGAGTCCGTACGCCGCTGCGACGCCATTGGTGGGATCGACGATGACAGGCGTCGTCCAGCCCTCGCGCGCGAGCCAAGCCTCGGGCGGATAGTTCGGTCGAGTCGGGTCGATGCCGGTCGCGACCGACACCAGATCGACGCCCTGCGGGACCCCGCCGGCGCTCACCCACGTCTGGATGAGCGGCACTTCGGCCTGGCAATGCGGGCACCAGTGGGCGATGAACAGGACGACCTTCGGCCGACCGTCCGCCTTGATGGCGACGGCCTTGCCCATGAAGTCCGTGCCGTCCACCTCGGGGGCAGCCAGACCGACCGCGGCGTCGCCGTTGGGGTTCTGGAAGTCCGGTAGGGCCGCGCCGGTGATCGTCGGCACCTTGACCGCACCCGAAGCTGACGGGGCCGGCGCAGTACCGGCTGCGACGGACGAACTCGGCGGGACCGACGAGCTGCCACCGGTCGTCGGGCCGTTCGTCCCGGGCAGCACGAGCGCCAGGACCGCCGCGATCACGACCGCCGCGACGATGAGTCCTGGCACCAGCCAGCGGAGCGCCGGCGAGCGGCGGCTGCCGGTCGCAGCGGCCTCGCGGGCAGCCCGACGCCGTGCGCGTCGATCGCCGGAGTTCGAAGTCATCGGTCACTCCATCGGTCGGGCTCGTCCGGGTCGCGAACGAGCAGTAGCGTGAGGATCAGGAGGAAGGCGGTCAGCGCGAGCGTCGGCAAGCTGAAGACGCCGAAGACGCGGAACCACACGAACGTGCACGGCGCTGACACCGCACATGCGCCGGTGTCGACCGCCGGGATCCACTCGAGGACGACATGGTACGCCGCGATCGCCGCACCGATGGCCGCGAGGGCCACCGTGCCCGTCGGGGCGCGCCGCTGACGTCGCAGCATGGCCATCCCGAGGATCACGACGAGCGGATACATGGCGATCCGCTGGTACCAGCACAGCGTGCATGGCGTGAACGTGGCGATCTCCGAGAAGAAGAGGCTCCCGATGGTCGCGAGCGTCGCGACGAACCACGCCGCGATGACGCCGCGGGCCTGGATCGCCCGGGCGATCGTCGCGTACGCATCAAGGGCAGGGTCGGACTGGATGGCGAGGATGCGCAGGGTTCCGAGGAGGATCATCCCGCCGATCGCCGCGATCGCGAGGATCGCGTAGAAACGCTCGACGAGGTCGACGCTGATGTCAGGCATGGTCGCCGGCGGCCTGGCACGTGGCACAGACCCCGGTGAGCGTCAGATGCGGCACGTCGACCTCGAAGCCACGTCCTGCACGGACGGCCTCGACGGCCGTGACGACGATCGGATCGTCGGTCGGCAACTCCCAGGAACCGGAGCAGACGCGGCAGTAGAGGTGCGCGTGCTCGGCGGCCGGCAGGACGTGGAACTCCTCGCGCCCATCGGCAGCATGGCTGTGGCGGATCACGCCGAGCTCCTCGAGGACGTCGAGCGTTCGGTAGACGGTCGACGGGATCGTGTCCGGATCGCGCGCGCGACAACGGTCGACGAGCTCCGCCCCGGTGACGTGGCCGTCGACCTCGGACAGCACCTCGACGAGGATCCGCCGCTGGGGCGTCCAGCGCAGTCCCTTGGCACGAAGCTGATCGGGGATGCCGGCCCACGGGCGGCTGAGGTCAGGTTCCCAGTCGGTCGATGATCCGGCAGCGCGCATCGCGCGAAGTATAGGAGGGCAGGAGCGACAGGCTGCAGATGCAACCTGTTGCGATAGGTTCCTGGAACCCGTACGCTACCCGGGACCCCGGAGAGAGGACCACCCGATCTTGCTCGACCTGTTATTCGCGACCGCCACGTCCCCTGCCGGGATCGGAGTCCTCGCGACCGGATTGGCCCTCGGCATCCGGCACGGCATCGACTGGGACCACATCGCCGCGATCACCGACATCACGAGCACGACGGCCGCGGCCGGCGTTGCCGAGGCGGCCCACGAGGAGCAGCACCGCTCGGTCAGCGGCCATCACCACGGTCACGGCGGGGCCCTCGAGATGCACGCGCATGACGCCGGCCCTGGCGCGGCCACATTGGCTCCCGCGACCCGCGGTGGGGCCAGCCCGTTCCACCGAGTCGGTCACGAGCAGGTCGAAGCTATCCAGCTCGGGACGCTGTACGCGCTAGGGCATGGCGCGGTCGTCATCGCGCTCGGCATCGCCGCGCTGGCGTTCGGTGCGCTCCTGCCCGAGTGGCTCGATCCGATCATGGGCCGGATCGTCGGCCTGACGCTCGTCCTCCTCGGCGGCTGGGTGCTCTACTCCGTGTACCGGTACGCGCGCGGCGGGGAGTCATTCAGGCTGCGAAGCCGCTGGATGCTCGTCTTTGACGGGATCCGTTATGCCTGGCGACGTGCCGGCGCACGGCTCCACGGCCACGAACACGTCGAGCCCCTAGAGATGAGCTCGTACGGTCCGAAGACCGCCTTCGGGGTCGGGATGATCCACGGCGTCGGGGCTGAGACCGGCACGCAGGTCCTGCTCATCGCCGCCGTCGGAGGCGCGGCGAGCGCAGGCCTCGGGATCCCGATGCTGTTCGCCTTCGTGCTCGGGCTGCTGATCTCGAACTTCGCGATCGTGGTGCTGACCTCGGTCGGGTTCGTCGCCAGCCAGACGCGCGAACGGATCTACGTGGTCGTCGGTCTCGTGGCCGGCATCTTCAGCCTGATCATCGGGACGATCTTCCTGCTGTCCCTCGACGGGATGATCCCGGCGATGGACTCGCTGCTGCCGTTCTAGCGCGGGCGCGCGTCGCCCGTCAGGCGGCCGCCGACTTGGGTGCTGCAGCTTGCGCCACCGGCTTCATCGGCCGCAGGAACAGGTACAGCACCACGACCACGTAGGTCAGCCAGACGACGAACGTCGTCACTTCGGGTGTCGCCGAGTAGCCGAAGATCGCGCGGAGGAACTGGCCGAGCAGGTTGCCGCTGGCGGCATCGTGCGGCAGTACACCGGACACGTCGAACGCCGGTTGCGTCCCGAAGGTGATGACACCGATCTCGATCAGCTCATGCACAGCGCTCGACAGGAGCCCCGCGGCGATGAAGATCAGCGCGACGCCTGTCCAGCGGAAGAACGTCGAGAGGTTGAGTCGACGCGAACCGTGGTAGAAGCCGACACCCAGCACGGCCGCGATCGCGAGGCCGATGAGCGCTCCGACGAGGACCCAGATCGCGCCCTGCTCGGCGGAGTTCGCCTGGCCGACGAGGAAGAGTGACGTCTCGAGGCCCTCGCGGATGACCGCGATGAAGGCAAGCACCGCGAGCGCCCGGACCGACCCCTTGTCGATCGCGCGGTCGACGGCCGCCTGGAGCTCGCCCTTCACCGACCGCGCCGGGCGACGCATCCAGAACAGCATCCACGTGAGGACGACGACCGCGATCAGCGCGGCGAGGCCCTCGATGCTCTCCTGGACGATGAGCGGCAGGCGTCCGACCGTCGCGACAACCGCCAGCCCGACGACGATCGAGAGGGTGATCGCGGCCCCGACCCCGACCCAGACGCCGCGCAGCGCATCGCGCCGGTCGAGCTTGACCAGGTAGGCGCCGATGATGCCGACGATGAGGGCGGCTTCCAGCCCTTCGCGGAGCGTGATGAAGAACGCGGCGGTCACGGGCGGTGCCTCCCGAGGCTTCGTCTGGTACACCGGAACGGATTCAGCAAGGATGCATGACTCCGTCGCTCAAGGGCGCTTGCCAAACGG
>DATNFQ010000141.1:0-3648 GCA_035606295.1 Patescibacteria group bacterium | reverse complement strand
CCGCCGTCCCCGTCAACCATCGGGCCGATCGATTCGAGGTGATGCCCCAGTGAAGAACGTCATCGCGATCGCCAATCAGAAGGGGGGCGTCGGTAAGACGACGACGGCGATCAACCTCGCCGGGGCGTTGGCCGAGGAGGGATATCGGGTCCTCTGCATCGACATGGACCCGCAGGCGAATCTCACCGCCGGCCTTGGTATCAATCTCAATACCATCGAACGATCGATGGCCGATGTGCTCGCCGACGGCCGTTCGAAGTTGACCGACGTGATCCTCGCCACGGACAGTGCCGGCATCGATGTCGCACCAGCGCACATCGATCTCGCGTCGACCGAGGGCGAATTGTTCACCGCGCTCGGCCGCGAGTCGATCCTGCGTCAGGCGCTCGACGGCCAGATCAAGGGCTATGACTACGTCCTGATCGATTGCCCACCGAACCTCGGGCTGCTCACGGTCAACGGCCTCGTCGCCGCCAACGGCGTGATCATCCCGGTCCAGACGCAGTACTACGCGATGAAGGGCCTGACCAATCTCGTCAAGGTCATCAACGCGATCCGGCTCAAGCTCAACCGGAACCTGCGCATCCTCGGCCTGCTGCCGACGTTCTACGACGGGCGCACCAATCTCGCCCGCGACATGCTCGACGAGCTGCGCGTCGTCGGCGACCACCACGTCTTCAGCAGCATCGTCCGGAACACCGTGAAGCTCGGCGAGGCTCCCCTCGTCGGCCGGCCGATCACGACGTACGCCGGCGGCAGCGAGGCTGCCCGCACGTACCGTGAACTGGCACGGGAGGTGGTGGACCTTGGCACGGCCTGATTTCCGAGCGGCCGCCGCGCGTCGGCTTTCGGAGGAACGCGAGCTCTCCCCCGCGATCGTCAGCCTGCTGTCGCCCGACGGCCCGACGAGGAGCGTCGGCGTCCGGATCGTCCACGTCGATCGCATCGAACCGAATCCGGAGCAGCCACGACTCGCGTTCAACCAGGAGACGCTCGACGAGCTCGCCGCGTCGATCCGCGAGCACGGTGTGCTCCAACCCATCCTCGTCCGCCCCAAGGGGCAGAATCGCTACCAGCTGATCGCCGGCGAACGTCGCTGGCGCGCCTCGAAACAGGCCGGCCTCGAGACCATCCCGGCCTTGATCGAGGAGATCGATGACGACACAGCGCTCGAGATCTCGATCATCGAGAACCTCCAGCGCGAAGACATCTCGCCGCTCGACGAGGCGGCCATGTATGACCGCATGGTGACCGAGCACGGGTACAGCATCCGCAAGCTCGCGGACAAACTCGGCAAGGACAAGGGCTACGTCGAGAATCGCCTCCGGCTCGCCGACGCCCCGGACGAGGTTCGCGCGCTCGTGTCTTTGCGCAAAGACACGTTGTCGCACGCGTACGAGCTTATGAAGGTCCAGGACCCGAAGCGGCGCCGTCGGCTCGCCGATCAGGTGGCTCGCGGCGAACTGACGCTGATCAAGCTTCGCGACAAGATCGAAGGTCGTCGGGCCCGCGCGCCACATGTCGACGGGGTGAACGGCTCCGAGCCGCCCCTCGAATTCGACGGCGTGGCCGCCGACACCGACGAGATCGAGGCACCGACTCCGGTCGCGATGGCACCGGAACCCGTCGCCGAGGTCGAGGAGCCGGCGCGCGCGCGCCGACCATTGAGCGAGGACTCCTTGGTCAACGCCAAGTCGTCGCTCGCCGACGCGCTCGATGAGCTGGTAAACGTCCTCCGGGCGCCCGACGCGATCAGGTCGATCCCCGACGTGGATCGAGACAACCTCGCCAAATATCTGACGATTTCGAAACTTCGCCTCGAGAACGCCATCGCCCTCGTTCGGTCGGGCGATACGTACGACTGACCGATCCGACCCGCCGACCGGCTAGGGCCTCGGGAGCAAACCCGCGACCCAGCCGGTCGCCGCGATCGCTGCACCGATCGCCTGCGCCTCACACGCCCGCCGCCTGGCGGCGGCTCCCGCTCCCCGCCCAAGGGAGACACCGGCCGCGACGACCGCCGTGCCGATGACGACGAGGGCGATCGTCAACGGCTCCCAGCTCGTCGCGACGGCGCCGACCACGCCGATGGCGGTAGCGGCGACGAAGAGGACGGCCCCGACCCACCACGAACGATCATCTCCAAGCGCCGTCGCGACGGATCGTGTCCCGGATGCTCGATCCACCTCGACGTCGACCCTGGCATTGGCCACCGCCAGTGCGGCGCCTGCCAGGAACGCCATCGGCAGGAGGACGGCGAAGGATGCCGGAAGCATGCCGGTCGCACCGACCCAGCCGTAGATCGGCAGCAACGGGATCCCGACCGCGAACGGCAGCCACGACCACGGTGTCCCCTTGGCGAACAGGTCGTAGGCGGCGCCGATGGCGAGGACCACCGATGCGACGACTACCACCTCGGCACCCACCGCGGCGGCCACAGCCAGCCCGATCGTCGCGGCGAGCGCGACGGCGACGCGGGCGAGCGTGACCGAGACCGCCCCCGAGGGGATGGGCTTCGTCGCGCGTCCCGCGTCCGCCGACGCATCGACGATGTCGTTCAGCGCCCCGATGGCGAACTGGAGCGACATCATCGACAGTCCGAGCAGCGCCGAGGTCGCGAGATCGCCGCCGGCGACGAGGGCGACGGCGAAGACGACGAGGCCGTCAAGGACCGATGGGAACGGATGGACCAGCCGGACGAGTCCGGCGACGCGCGCCGCGAGGCCGTCAGACGTAGACGAGCTCGTCGAAGTTCTCGACGAGGTAATCGATGAGGCGGTCGCGCCCGTTCGGCGTTTCCCGGCGGATACCCGGCACGAGGGCATACAGCGCGACGGCCGGTATCATCTGATGACCCTGCGCGTCCCTGCCGAGCGATGCCATCGGCCCGCTGCCGGAAGCGAACACCCGTTCGATATCGGCCTCGCTCAGGTCTGCCGCCTTCCGGAAGTCGGTGAGGACACGGATGACGCCACGACGCTTCGCGATGTCGCGCATCATCTCCGCCGCCCACGCGTCGATCTGGTCGTCCGACTGATCGGCGAGACGCTGACGGTATTCCTTCGGATCGGTAGAAAGGCCTGTCCCTGCCACGGCGCTCCCTGTCTGGCGTTCGGTCGCCCGAGTATGCCAGACGGACAACGGCTGGAGCCGGTCAGACGGCCTCGGCGTGGTGCTCGACGCGTCCCGCGAGGCCCGCAGCCTGCGCGGCCAACGCGGCCTCGCGCGATCCCTCGGGCCACTCATTGAAGCGCTCGGTCATCCACGCGGCGACGCGACCCGTCGGCTCGGGACTCGGCGCGTCGTGCAGCATGGCCCCGAGGCGAGTGGCAAGCTTGGCGGTCAACGCCTCGACCGCCGCCCGATCGGGTCGGCCCTCGGTCGCGATGGGTTCGCCGATACTAACGCGCACGCGGGTGCCGAATCGAAGCCAGCTGGTGCCATTGATCGCGATCGGCACGAGTGGGACGTGCGAACGGAGCGCGAAGTACGCTGCGCCATCGTTGAGCGGCAGCAGATGGTCTTCCATCGCGCCGATCCGGCCCTCCCCCGCGATCGCGAGTACGCCGCCGTTGCCGATCACCGCGCTGACCCGTCGCGTGGCCTCAAGAAGGTCGTTCTTGCCCGGCTTGTACGGGATCGCGCTGC
>DATNFQ010000140.1:0-7115 GCA_035606295.1 Patescibacteria group bacterium | reverse complement strand
CCCTTCGGCGTGATAGGGGAACGTGATCTCGAGACTGACCGGATCGAAGAGCGCGACATACACGATGTCGGCATCGAACGTCGTGCGCATCTGTTCGCCGACCAGATCGATCAGCGCTGAGAGGTCGAGCTGTGACGAGATCGCCTGGCCGACGCGATTGACGGTATCGAGCTCGGCGACGCGCTGACGTGTCTCCGAGATGAGCCGGGCGTTCTCGAGCGAGACGCTGAGGCTGGCGGCGAGCGTGGTCAGCAAGCGGACGTCGCTATCGGTGAAGGCGTGGTCGCGGTCGACGTTCTGGAGCGAGATGACACCGTGGACCTCGTTCCCGACCATCATCGGCGCGAGCACGATCGATCTCGCCGGTTCTCCCTGGGCCACGACCGGGCTCTGACCCATCTCGACGATTCGTTCGTACGCATTCGCCTCGAGGTGAAAAGCTTGTCTCGTTTCGATCACGTGGCGGCGGGGTCCGACGATCGGCATGGGTTCGTCCGGGAAGCGAACACCGCGTTCGATCGAGTACGGGAAGTGGATCTCGCCCGCCGCCGGATCGACGATGCCGATGTCCACGACCTGTGCGTCGAAGATCTCCTGGAGCTTGTCCCCGACGACCTCGTACATCGCCTGCATGTCCAGGCGCTCTGCAAGCCCGCGTTGGACCTCGTTGATGATCGCCAGCTCCGCGGCCCGCTCGTCGGCCTCCGTGAGAAGCCGCTGACTCTCGTCGAAGAGACGGGCGTTCTCGAGCGACACGCTCAGGCTCGACGCGAGCGTTGACAGGAGCCCGACATGCGCGTCCGTAAAGGCGTCCTCCCGGTCGAGGTTCTGGAGGGAGATGACGCCACTCGCTTTGTCGCCCGCGACGAGTGGCACGAAGATCGCTGACTGCGGAGCTGCCGTGCCAGGCTGGATGTACCACTCGAACCCTTGGGACTCCGCCCAGCTGCGGATATCCCGGTCGAGTTTGAGCGGTTGGCGCGACTCCATGACCAGGGTTCGGTGGTTGTTCACGTTGGGGCGCGGGTCATCGGGGAAGCGCTCGCCGCTCTCCATGACGTACGGGAAATGGATGAGCCCGTCGCTCGGGTCGACGACGGCGATATCGACCACCTGCGCGTCGAAGATCGACTGGATCCGATCGCCGACGAGGTCGTACATCGCCTGCATATCGAGCTTCGCAGCGAGGCCCTGTTGGACGTCGTTGATGAGCGCGAGCTCAGCGGCACGTTCGTCGGTCTCGGTGAGCAGACGCTTCGTCTCGTCGAAGAGCCGGGCATTCTCGAGCGCGACACCCATGCTCGCCGCGATCGTCGTGAGCAGGCGCTCATCGGCCTCGTCGAAGACCGCCGGCTCGGTCGACTCCAGGATGATCACGCCGGTGACCCGCTCGCCGGTCAGGATCGGGACGCCCAGCCACGATGCGGTCACGCTGACACCGCCGGGGATCGCCCCGAGCGCCATCAGCTCCTCGCTGCTCGCACCGCGTAGGGGTGCGCGGGACATGATCAGACGGCTCGTCAGGCCCGGGCCAAGGGCCATCACGTCGCTGTGGATGCGGACTCCCTCGTCGAGCTCGTATGGCCACGAGATGACGCTGGCGGTCTCGTCGTACAAACCGATCGATACCGATGGGGCGCGGAAGATGCCGCGAACCCGCTCACCTACGAGCTCGCAGATGTCATGGAAGTCGAGCTGCTTGGCAAGCGCCGTACCGATCTCGTTGATGACCGCGAGCTCGGCGGCGCGCTGGTCGGCCTCTGCGAGTAGGCGCTTCGTTTCTCCGAACAGCCGCGCGTTCTCCAGCGCGACGCCCATGCTCGAGGCGAGCGTCGACAACACGCGTTCATCCGCATCGCTGTAGGCGTAGGCCTCGATGCTTTCGAGCCCGACGACGCCGATGACTTGCTCGCCTGCTTTGATCGGCACGCCCAGCCATGACTGGGTTTCGGTCCCGCCGACCGAGATGGCGCCTGCCGCGTCCTGCTCCTCGATGGTCGATAACCGCAGTGGCCGAGCGGTCTTGATGACCTGGGACGTGATCCCCGGGCCGAAGGGCCTGACGCCGCGCTGGAACGGCTCGCCTTCATCGAGGTCGTACGGATACGTGAGGGTCGCGGTCTCCGGGTGGTACAGCGCGATGAAGATGCCTTTCGCAGAGAAGATCTCGCGAACCCGTTCTCCGACCAGCTGGACGATGGCGTCGAAATCGAGTTGCCTGGCGAGCGCCTCGCCGATCTCGTTGATGACCGCCAGTTCCGCGTTGCGTTCGCGCGTTTCCTCGATCGCCGTGGCACGACTCAGCGCGGAACCGATGTGTTGGCCCACGAAGGCCAGCAGTCCGAGGTCACGGCTGTCATACCGGTGCTCGTCCGTGTACGACTGGACGACGATCACGCCGAGGGTCTGCCCGTCGGCGATCAGCGGTGCGCCGATCCAATCACCCTGTTCCTGGATCGTGCCGACAGCATCGACCTCGCCGGCCCGCTCCAGTTCGCGGAACGTATCGATGTCGAATCGGAATGGCTTCCCTGTCCGAAGGACGAACGCCGTCGTACCACGGCCGAGCCGGGTCGACCCGAGCTGATGCCATACCTTCGGGTCCAGGACCTCGGGGTCGACCGTGTCGACGTTGTACGCGTATCGCAGTGCGTCGCGCTCAGGGTCGAATAGCGCGATGTAGAAGTTCTCCGCGTACATCAGCTCGCCGACGATCGCGTGCATGTCGGCGTAGAACGACTCGAGGTCCCGGGCGGCGCTCGCGGCTTCCGCGATCCGATAGAGGGCGTCCTGGACGCGCGCTTCTTGCGCCGGCGGGTCGCTCGCGGCGCGGGCGGCTCCAGCGCGCTCGGTCCGGGTCATGTGACGGGAGACTCAGCCTCGCTCGAGATACCGCTCGCGGTCCCACGCGTGGACGATCGAATCGTACGTCTCTTGCTCGACCCGGGCGGCATTCAGGTAGTGCTCGACGACGTCATCGCCGAAGATCTCGCGCGCCGCCTCCGACCGCTCCAGCTCCCAGATCGCCTCGTATAGGGCCCGCGGCATCCGCGGGTGACCCGTCGCGAGGTAGCCGTTGCCCTTGAACTCATCCTCGAGCTTGAGCCCGTGCCGGATACCGTACAGACCTGCACCGACCATCGCGGCGTACGTGAGATAGGCGTTCATGTCGCCGCCCGGGAACCGGTTCTCCACGTGAAGCCCCGGTCCGTGCCCGACGAGGCGGAAGCCGGTGGTCCGGTTGTCGCGGCCCCAGACCACGTTCACGGGCGCCCACGAGAGCGACGCGTACCGCTTGTAGGAGTTGATGAAGGGCGCCACGAACACCGCCAGCTCGCGGGACAGCGCCATCATCCCCGCCATGAACTGCTGACCGGTCTTCGAGAGACCGTAGGGTCCCGGCTTCTCCCGACCGGTCGCATGCATGACCGGGACACCCTTGGCCTGGTCCCACACGCTCATGTGGAGGTGGCCGGAGGAGCCGGTCCAGCGGTGGTCGGGCTTGGCCATGAATGTGATGCCCCACCCGTTGAGATAGGCGATCTCCTTGGCGCCGTGCTTGAAGACGACGCTGCGGTCGGCTGATTCGAGGACGTGGTCGTAGCGGATGTTGACCTCGTGCTGGCCGTTGGCCGCCTCGCCCTTGCTGAACTCGATCGGCACATTCGCGGCACTCATCTGCGTCCGCAGCAAGTGGTGGAGCGGCTCCGCCTTCGTGGCCTGCAGGAGGTGGTAGTCCTCGTTGTAGTAGCCGAATGATCGGGGCACGGGCCAGCCCTGTTCGGCGAGCGACTCCCACGAATCCTTGAGGACGTAGAACTCGAACTCGGAGCCGGCCTTGACGTCGAAGCCAGCCTCGGCGGCTGCGGCCACCTGGCCCTTGAGGATCGTCCGCGGCGAAACGGGGATCTCCTTGCCGGTCTCCTCGTCGATCGTGTCGGCGAGCACCATCGCGGTCCCCGGCAGCCACGGCAGCAACCGGAGCTGGTCCCAGATCGGCTCGGCGATCCAGTCGCCGTAACCGGTCTCCCAGTTCATCAGGCGGAAGCCCTCGGGCGTGTTCATCTCCATATCGGTGCCGAGGAGGTACGTGCAGAAGTGCGCACCGTGGGCGATCACGCCGTCGAGGAATGCCTGGCCGTGCACGCGCTTGCCCATCAGGCGGCCCTGCATGTCCGTCAGCGCGACGACGATCGTGTCGACCGTGCCATCGCGCACGAGGCGCTCGAGCTCAGCGAGACGCGGGTGCATCGTGGCGTGGTCGGCGTCGTGGCCGTGGTCGCTCATCGCTCTCCTCCGCGCGAGTGCGTGACGGTTCCCCTCGGTCGGCGCATCGTACGTCGGCGCGCGTCCCGGGACGTCCCTACTTGGCCGTCATCCCGCCGTCCGCGACCACGACGGATCCAGTCACGAACGACGACTCGTCCGACGCGAGGAAGAGCGCGACGTTCGCGATCTCGCGCGGTTCGCCCGGCCGTCCGATCGGCTGGAACGAGTCGATCTCGGCGTACACCTTGTCGAGGCCGCCGAGCATCTCGGCGTGGGCGTAGTTCACCGGGGTATCGACCCAGCCGGGCGCGATCGCGTTGCACCGGATGCCCTGCTTCGCGTAATCGAGCGCGATGCCCTTCGAGAGCATGATGATCGCGCCCTTCGACGTCGCGTAGATCGCGAGGTACGGCTCAGCGACGAGGCCGTTCACCGAGCTCGTGTTGATGAGCGAGCCGCCTCCGCCCTGGAGCATGTAGGGGATGGCGTAGCGACACCCGTAGATCGGGCCCCTGATGTTGACCCCCAGCGTGCGCTCCACCGTCTCATCGGTGGCTTCGTGGAAGACACCTGGCAGGTTGACGCCGGCGTTGTTGAACACCGCGTGGAGACCGCCCCACCGCTCTACGGTCGCGTCGGTATAGGCCTTGACCGCAGCGGCGTCCGAGACGTCGGCCGTCACCGCGACCGCAGCGTCGCCGATCTCGGCCGCGGTGGCCTCGACGTTGTCGCGCGCGACGTCGACGCACGTGACCCGTGCCCCTTCCTCGGCGAACCGGATGGCGGTGGCTCGGCCGATGCCCGACCCAGCGCCGGTGACGATGGTGACCTTGCCCGCCAGTCGATCGCCCATGGCACGCTCCATGCGTTCGTGCGATGCCCCGTCCGGGACGCATCTTGACACTCCCGACCCCGGCCGTATCGTTCCCGCCGGAGGGAGGCCGCGCGGACCGTCGGGACCCGCACCCCAGCGAGGGATCCCTCGGTCGTCCACCGTCTCGTCTCCATGTCCCAGCGTCCCTGTTGTGGTCGAACGCAGGCGAGGAGGGCACGGTGGCAACTTCCGACACCGATCGGTTACACGAGCTCGGCTACGCGCAAGAGCTCCGGAGAGGGATGCGGACCTTCTCCAATTTCGCGGTCTCGTTCACGATCATCTCGATCCTGTCGGGCTGCCTCACGCTGTTCTACTTCGCGATGAACTTCGGCGGCCCGGCCGTCATGACGATCGGCTGGCTCATCGTCGGCTTTTTCGTGACCCTGGTAGCGCTCGGCATGGCCGAGGTCGCCTCGAGCTACCCGACGGCCGGCGGTCTGTACTACTGGGCGGCGAAGCTCGCCCCTGAGTCCGGCGGCAATCCGGCGGCCTGGAGCTGGTTCGTCGGCTGGTTCAACTTCGTCGGCCAGGTCGCCGTCACCGCCGGCATCGACTTCGGCCTCGCGTTCTTCATCAACGCCTTCCTGAACATCGTCTTCGGCGTGTCGACGGCCCCGATCGTGACGATCGTGATCCTCGCGATCGTCCTGTTCATCCACGGGCTCCTGAACACCTTCGGGATCCGCTTGGTCAAGCTGCTCAATGACGTCTCGGTGTGGTGGCACGTCGTCGGTGTCGCGGCGATCGTGCTCGTCACCGTCGTCCTCAACCAGCACAGCCGGACCGATATCGGCACCGTCTTCTCCACGTTCGTGAACAACAGTGGGAGCGGTGGCGACAACCCGGAATGGCCTGGCGTCATCCTCTTCGGGATCCCGCTCTACGTGATCCTCATCGGATTCCTCAACGCCCAGTACACGCTGACCGGCTACGACGCGTCCGCGCACATGTCCGAGGAGACCCACGACGCCCACACGTCGGCCCCGCGTGGGATCGTGTTCTCCGTCGTCATCTCGGTGATCATGGGCTTCATCCTCCTGACGGCGATGAACGTCGGGATCACCCCCGACAAGGTCTTCCCGGCCGCCGACGGCACAGCGAATGGGGCCGCCGGCTACCAGCACGCGCTCGATTCGGCCGCGACGCTGTCGAACGCCGGACCCCCGATCACGATCTGGATCGACGCGGTCGGCCAGACCGGTGGTCTGATCGTCCTGCTCCTCGTGATCGGCGCCCAGTTCTACTGCGGCATGTCGTCCGTCACCGCGAACTCGCGGATGATCTACGCGTTTTCGCGCGACGGCGCCGTGCCGTTCTCGAAGTTCTGGCACCGGATCAACCCAAGGACACGGACGCCAACGAACTCGATCTGGCTGGCGGCCGTCGGGGCATTCATCCTCGCCCTGCCGTATCTGTACAGCTCGGTCGCGTACGCGGCGGTAACGTCGATCGCGGTCATCGGGCTGTACGTGGCCTATGTCGCGCCCGTGTTCCTGCGTGTTCGCGCGGGCTCGAAGTTCCAGGAAGGTCCGTGGACGCTCGGGCGATGGAGCCGGCCGATCGGGATCACGGCCACGATCTGGGTGATCTTCATCTCGATCCTGTTCATGCTCCCGCAGGCTCAGCCGATCAATATCAACACGTTCAACTACACGCCGGTCGTGTTCCTGATCGTGCTCGGCGGCGCGGCCCTGTGGTGGGTCGTGTCGGCGAAGAACTGGTTCCATGGACCCAAGGTCCAGGGCACCGAGGAGGAGCTGGCCGCGATCGAGCGTGAGCTCGAGATGGAGGCCTGACCACCCTCGCTTCGGATACTCGAACGCCCGGCCATCGGCCGGGCGTTTCGTTTTGTCGGAGGGAGACCGCTTCGGTTCGGTCTGGCGCTCCTAGAAGAGCATCGTCGTCCCGGTCGGGAAGACGAACTCGAATGCGGACGGTGGGAGGGAGGCATCGGGCTCGAGCTTGGTCA
>DATNFQ010000139.1:0-2593 GCA_035606295.1 Patescibacteria group bacterium | reverse complement strand
TGGAACGGACCCGACCCGACCACCGGTGGTTCGCGCTGGAAGTCGGTGGCGGCGGCCGCGAACGGGACGCTCGACCAGACGTGCTCCGGCAGGATCGGCACCTGGGCCCCAAGTAGGAGCGTCGTCGGGTTGGCGGTGGTCATCGCAACCGTGTGGGCGTCGACGACCTGCACGGAGCGAAGGCCCGCGGCGCGTCCGAGCACATCGCCGTAGAGCGACAGCGGGTGGTCGGCCCGCCCGTCCGCGTGGGTCGCTCCAGGGAGCGGCTGGTCATTGCCACCCGGCGCCCACGGTCCGATGTACCTGGGATCCCGGCTGGCGAGGATGTAGCGGAACGTGAACGCCACGTCATTCGCATCGGCGACCTCGCCATCCGACCAGCGCATCCCGTCGCGGATCTTGAACGTCCACGTCGTCCCGTCGCGTGTCCAGCTCTCCGCGAACCCCGTCGGGACGTACGTCCCGTCGGGCCCGACCCCGACCAGGACGTCGTAGTCGAGATTCGACGCCTCCGCGGACGACCCGATGAACGCGAGGTTCGGGTTGATCGAGTCGAATTCCTGCGTCGTCCCGATGCGCAGGGTGCGGTCGTCCTCGGCCCCGGCGGCCGGACGTGGCCCGGCGATGGCGACGGCGACGAACGCGCCGACCGCGACGAGGGCGGTCGCCCCCCGGAGACCGCGGGTCATGGCGCCGGAGCGGCGTCCACCACGGGCAAGACTCGACCGCCAGATTCGAGCGCAGGTTCGGCGAGCCAGCATGCCGACTGGTGGCCGCCGCCGACGTCGAACAAGGGTGGCGATTCGACGCGGCACCGGTCGAACGCCTTCGGGCAGCGCGGATGGAAACGACAGCCCGACGGGATGCGAACGGCATCCGGGGTCTCGCCCTTGAGGATCATCCGTTCCGAGCGACCTTGGCGCGACATCGGTTCGGGCGACGGTGAGACCGACACGAGCGCTTCCGTATAGGGGTTTCGGGGCGTGCGGATCACTTCCTCGGCCGTGCCGATCTCCATGATGCGGCCGAGATACATGACGGCGATCCGGTCGGCGAGCACCCACGCGAGTGACAGGTCATGGGTGATGAACAGGTACGTCAGCCCCCGTTCCCAGCGGAGCGCGAGCATCAGCCGGAGCAGCTCCGTACGGATCGAGACGTCGAGCATCGAAACCGGTTCGTCGGCGACGATCAGCTGTGGCCCCATCACGAGCGCGCCGGCGATGACGACGCGCTGGCGCTGCCCACCGGACAGCTCGTGCGGGAACCTCGCCGCGTAGTCCTCGGCAGGCCGAAGCCCCGCCGCGTCGAGTGCTCCGAGCACGCGCTCGCGTCGCTCGGCCGCCGAGCCGAGGCCGTTGACCTCGAGTGGCTCGGCGACGAAGTCGTAGATCGTCTGTTTCGGATCGAGCGTCTCGTACGGGTCCTGGAAGATGATCTGGACGCGGCGGCGGTAATCGCGCAGCTCAGGACCCGACCAGGTCGTGGTGACGTCCTTGCCCTCGTACGTGATGGTGCCGGCCGTCGGGCGCGTCAGCTTCACGATCACCCGGCCGATGGTCGTCTTGCCGCTCCCCGATTCGCCGACCAGCGCCAGCACCTCGCCTCGCCGGAGGGTGAGATCCACGCCGTCGACGGCGCGAACGACCGCCGTCGGCTGGCGCATCAGCGAGTCGAGCAGTCCACCGCCGATCGGGAAATGGACCTCGAGGCCCTCGAGCCGCAGCAGGTCGTCGGTCATCCCGGAGCCGCCACAGGCATCTCGCCGAGCGCCTCGGCGGGCGGGACCGTTACCGGGACACCGTCGCTCCCGGCCGGATACAGATGGCACGCGACGCGGACGCCGGAGAACGTCGTCTCGGGTGGGACGACCTCGCGGCACACGGGCATCACGAACGGGCAGCGCGGTGAGAACCGGCAGCCCGGTGGCGGTTGACGCAGATCGGGTGGCTCGCCGGGGATGACGTCGAGGGTGCGGCGGTCGGCATGGATATTCGGGAAGGCGGCCATCAACTTCTGCGTGTAGGGATGGCGCGGCCGGCGGAAGACCTCGTCGACCGGCCCTTCCTCCGCGATCCGGCCGGCGTACATGACCATGACCCGGTCGCATGTCTCCGCGATGACCGACAGGTCGTGCGTGATGAGGATCAGGGACAGCCCGAGCTTCTGGCGAAGGTCCTCGAGCAGCTCGAGGATCTGGGCCTGGACCATCACGTCGAGCGCGGTCGTCGGCTCGTCGCCGATCACGATCGCCGGATCGCACGCGAGCGCCATCGCGATCATCGCCCGCTGGCGCATCCCACCCGAGAGCTGATGCGGGTATGCATCGCCGCGCTTGCGGGGGATCCCGACGAGCTCGAGCAGGTCGCCCGCGCGCTTGCGCGCAGCCTTGGGTGTCTCACCGAGACGCTCCTCGATCGGCTCGGCGATCTGGTCCCGGATGCGGCGCACCGGATTGAGGGCATTCATCGCCCCCTGGAAGACGATGCTGATCTCACGCCAGCGGTAGCGACGCAATGCGTTGTCCGATTTGGGCACCAGGTCGATGCCCATGAGCGAGATGCTCCCGGACATGATCTTCGCGTTCGCCGGC
>DATNFQ010000138.1:0-13239 GCA_035606295.1 Patescibacteria group bacterium | reverse complement strand
TGTTCAGCCTGCCGCTGGCGATGATCGGCGCGTTCCCCGCCCTCTACATCACCGGGCGGCCGATCGGCGTCAGTGCGCTCATCGGCATGCTGATGCTTATCGGCATCGTCGTGACGAACGCGATCGTCCTGCTCGACCTCGTCGAGCGGCTGCGTCGAGAGGGGATGTCGACCCACGACGCGTTGATCGAGGGTGGCAAGACCCGTGTCCGGCCGATCCTGATGACGGCCATCGCGACGATCCTGGCACTGATCCCGCTCGCTGCGGGCTTCAACGAAGGATCGATCATCGCCGCCGAGCTCGGCACGGTCGTCATCGGCGGTCTGTTCAGCTCGACGTTCCTGACCCTGCTCGTCGTGCCGGTCGTCTACTCACTGGTCGACGGGGCGCGCGTGGGCGTGAGCGGATGGCGAGGGCGGCGAGGAGCGTCGAACGACGCCCCTGACTCCCCGGCCGCACCGACGGCCGAACCTGCGGCCGCGCTGGCGGCTGCGCCGAAGAGCGCTGGCTACCCGCTCGCGCGGGTCGTCACATCGAGGCCTGGTAGTCAGGGTCCAGGTACTTCTCCGGATCGTCCTTGAACTCGAGCAGGCAGCCCTTCCCGCAGAACCAGTAGGTCTTGCCGTCGTACTCGTACGACAGCAGCGAGGTCGTCGTGTCGACCTCCATGCCGCAGACGGGATCGATCTCGGTCGCCATCGATGCGTCCTCCATGGGTACTCCAGGGGAGTATAGGCGCGCTCGCGCGAGACGCACTTCCACGGGTACAGTCCGCGGATGGATGATCTCGATCCGGTGGCGGTTCGCGCGACGCTCGACGCCGAGCGTTCGCGGCTGATCGCCGAGCTGGGCGAGGAGATCCGCGCCCCCGGCCAGATGACCTATGGCTCGCAAGCGGCAGCGGCGAGCCAGGTCTTCGAACAGCAACGGGATCTGGCGCTGCGCGACCGCGCCAGCCAGCAGCTCGCCCTGGTCGATGCGGCCATCGAACGACTCGAGAAGGGGACGTTCGGCGTGTGTGTCCGGTGCGGTGAGCCGATCGCCGCCGCGCGCCTCGACGCCTTGCCCTGGGCAGCCCATTGCATCGGCTGCCAGAGCGCCCTCGATCGGAGCCGGCGATGACGGCTACCGAGACCGCCGAGCTGGTCGATATCGACGCGATCCAGGCCGCGGCCCGACGGTTGCGCGGGGTCATCACGCGCACCCCGCTCGTGCCATTCGATGCGCCGCCCGAGCGGTTGTTCGTCAAGGCAGAGAACCTCCAGCCGATCGGAGCCTTCAAGATCCGCGGCGCCTACAACGCCATCGCGTCACTCGACGAGGCGGAACGCGCACGCGGCGTCATCACGTACTCGTCCGGGAATCACGCCCAGGGCGTCGCGCGGTCGGCTCGACTCCTTGGCATCCCAGCGGTCGTCGTCATGCCGGACGACGCGCCCGAGATCAAACGAGATCGAGTCGCGCGCGATGGCGCGGAGATCGTGGTGGTCGGACCAGCCTCGGACGAACGCCAGGCACGTGCCGAGGAGATCGCGGCGGAACGTGGGCTGGCGATCATCCCGCCGTTCGATGACGACCGGATCATCGCCGGTCAGGGCACGGTGGGCCTCGAGATCCTCGAGGACCTGCCGGGCGTCGATCTCATCGTGGTGCCCGTCGGTGGCGGTGGGCTGGCCGGCGGCGTCGCGACTGCCGTGAAGGCGCTCCGACCCGACGTGCGCGTGATCGGGGTCGAACCCGAGCTGGCCGCCGATGCGAAGGCTTCCCTGGATCGCGGCGAGATCGTCCGCTGGGAGGCGGCGGACGTTTCGCGAACGATCGCGGACGGGACGCGCACGCAGGCGCTCGGGATCCGAACGTTCGCCCATCTCCGAGCCAACATCGATGCCATCGTGACCGTCACCGAAGCCGAGATCGCCGCGGCGGTCCGCCTCGCAGCCGAGCGGGCGCGCCTCGTCCTCGAGCCGTCGGGCGCGCTCGGCATCGCCGCCGTGGTCTTCCGTGCGGAGGAGATCCGTGCGGGCCTCGATGGCGACGCGGTCGCCGTCGCGAGTGGCGGCAACGTCGATCCGGTCGCGTATCGGCGCTACCTGGAGACGCCGCTCCCGGGCTGAGCGTCGGGGGCGCGGTCGGTCACGGCTTGCTCGCGCCCGAGCCGCTCGGCGAGTCGCGCCTCGCGGATGCGGATCTCCGCCATCTCCTCGGCCGCTCGCCGGTCGATGCGCTCGGCCGCCCGTGCCTCGGCCCGCGACCAGCCGACGAGGATCGCGAAGCTGGCCGTGAGGAAGATCAGGTCGCCGACCACCCACATGAACGCGGCCGCGATCTGCTGATCCTCCAGCGGCGTGGGACCCCAGGCCCGCTGGACGGTCGCGTAATGCGGGTAGAGCACCTCCTGGGCATTGAGGATGACGACCGACAGGAACGTGTTCTGGGTCATCTGCAGGAAGACGTAGAGCGCCCGAGCCGGATGGGACATCCGCCACGGCGCGGGGTCGAGCGCGACGGCCGGCCACCAGAACAGCAACGCGGTCGTCAGGTAGATGACGTGCTCGAAGTCGTGGAGCAGCGGGTCCTCGAGGGCCGCGTTGAAGAGCGGCGAGAAATGACTCACCCACATGGCGGCTGCGAACAGGATCCAGGCGACGACCGGGAACGCCAGGAACCGCAGCACGCGCGAGTGAAGGACCGGCAGGATCCAGCGCTTGCGTGTCTGTGGCGACGCGACACGCAGGATCAGCGTGACGGGTGCGGAGAGCGCGATGAGTGGAGCCGCAACGAGCGTCAGTAGGACGTGCTGGACCATGTGGATGGAGAAGAGCGTGGTGTCGTACTGATCGATCCCGGAGAGCAGCGCGAACGCGATGGCGAGCATGCCGCCGCCGAACGAGACGGAACGGCGACGCGGCACGGGGTTCGACGGGTGGAGCGCGTTGACACGCCGGACCGCCCAGGTCCACCAGGAAAGCGCGGCAAGGATGCCGAGCGTCGGCAGGGGTTCGAACGTCCAGCCGAGGAGGAGGTTCTGGAGCGTCGGGGCCTCGGTCGGGGCGGGGCCATGTGCCGCGACCGGGGCGGCCAGGAACGCCGCGGCGACCGTCGCCACGACGATGCCTGCGACCATCCCAGGACGCACGCGGGAGAGGGCTCTCGCGCGCGACGACCGTGGGTTGATCCGCATCGGCCGCATCGTCCCACGCCGGCTCATCTGGCGCGTCAGACGGAGGGTCGGGACCCGCACTGCACGCAGGCCGTGCGCGTTATCATGTCGGCGGTCCGACCCGGCGCGGGTCCGGACGCGTTCGCATCCCACCCGCACCGAGGAGCTGCATGGCGAGTTCCCCCAGGACCGGCCGCTCGTCCCCAGCGCTCTTCGCAGTCGTCATCGGCGCCGTCCTCATCCTCGGGGTCATCGCGATGGTCGTCCTGGGCTTCGACCCCCTGCGGGTCAGCCAGGGCGTCATCTCCAGCTTCTTCCCGCCGCAGGCCGTCACCGATCGCGGCGAACACATCCGTCAGCTGTACGACCTCGTGTTCGGGATCGCGGTCGTCATCTTCTTCGTCGTCGAAGGACTGATCATCTGGACGGTCGTTCGCTATCGGCGCAAGCCCGGTGACGACGAGCTCCCCCCGCAGACCCACGGCAATGCCGTGGCCGAGGTGGTCTGGACCGTCGTCCCGACGCTCATCGTCGCGGTGCTCTTCGTCGCTTCGTGGCTGACGCTCAACACCGTCGACGCCGCCTCGGCCCAGCCGCAGATGAAGGTCCGCGCGACCGCTGCCCAGTTCCTCTGGTCGTTCCAGTATCTGCCGAACGACTATGACCCGGTCACGAACAAGGATGCGAAACCGCTCCTGGAGATCACGGAACCCGAGGGTCCGGATGGCGGTCTGACCCTACCTGTCGGCCGCACGATCCACCTGTACCTCCAGAGCCCGGACGTCATCCACGCGTTCTACGTCCCGCAGTTCCTCTTCAAGCGCGACGTGGTCCCCGGTCGGATCAACAGCTTCGAATTCACGATCAAGGACGAGGACGCCGGCGGCACCTTCCATGGTCAGTGCGCAGAGCTATGCGGCGAGGGCCACAACAAGATGCACTTCGATGTGCACGCGATGGCCGGCGCAGACTTCGACACGTGGCTCCAGCAGAAGATCGCTGCCGCCAACGCGTCGCCGTCCCCGCCCCCGCCGCAGCCGTCCGGGTCGGCCGGGTCGCCCCCGCCGGGCGCCTCAGCACCGCCGGCCGCAGCACCGCTGTCCCTCGTCGCCAAGGACATCGCGTTCGACACCGCAGCCCTGACCGCGCCCGCGAACACGCCCTTCCAGATCCAGTTCGATAATCAGGATGCATCGATCCCGCACGACGTCGCGATCCATGAGGGATCCCAGTCCGGAGCCGAGGTCTTCAAGGGCGACGTGGTCACGGGACCAGCTCAGAAGATGTACGACGTGCCTCCCCTCAAGGCCGGCTCATATGCCTTCTTCTGCACGATCCATCCCAACATGGCCGGCACCCTCACGGTCCAGTAGGAGTCCGACGTGGCGACAACCGCGCTCCACCCGGCCGCCCGCACTTATCGCAGCACGCTGTACGACTGGGTCACGACCACCGATCACAAGAAGATCGGAGTCATGTACCTCATCAACTCGTTCATCTTCTTCTTCATCGGTGGCCTATTGGCTCTCGGTGTGCGATCCGAGCTTGCGCAGCCCGGACTCCAGTTCGTGACCGACCAGGTCTACAACGAGCTGTTCACGATGCACGCCACGTTCATGATCTTCCTGTTCATCATCCCGATCCTGGCGGGCTTCGGGAACTTCATCGTGCCGCTCCACATCGGGGCCCCGGACGTTGCCTTCCCGCGCATCAACGCCTTGTCGCTGTGGCTGCTTCCGATGGCCGGCCTGTTGCTGCTGCTGAGTTTCTTCACCGGTCAGGCGCCTGCTGCCGGCTGGACGAGCTACAGCCCGCTCGCCCAGGACCGTCCACTCGGAAGCGTCGGGCCAGGTCAGGACCTGTGGATCGTGGCGGTCGTCCTGGTCGGGACGAGCTCGATCCTGGGCGCCGTCAACTTCCTTGTGACGATCTTCAAGATGCGGGCTCCGGGAATGACGCTCTTCCGGATGCCGATCATGGTCTGGACCGTCCTCGTGACCTCGGTCCTTGGCTTGCTCGCCACGCCGGTGCTGACGAGCGCGCTGATCATGCTGTTCATCGACCGCAACTTCGGCGGCGCGTTCTTCGACCCTCGCAACGGCGGCGACGCGATCCTGTACCAGAACGTCTTCTGGTTCTACTCACACCCGGCCGTGTACATCATGGTGCTGCCCGCGATGGGCATCATCAGTGAGGTCTTGCCCGTCTTCAGCCGCAAGCCACTCTTCGGCTACAAGGCGTTCGTCTTCGCGACCGCGGCCATCGGGGCACTCGGCTTCTCGGTCTGGGCGCACCACATGTTCACGACCGGTGCCGTGTACCTGCCGTTCTTCAGCCTCATGACGTTCCTGATCGCCGTCCCGACCGGCGTCAAGATGTTCAACTGGATCTTCACCATGTGGCGCGGCCAGCTGGTGCTCTCGACGCCGCTGCTATTCGCCCTCGGGTTCCTCAGCATGTTCCTGATCGGCGGCATAAACGGCGCCTTCTCTGCCGCCGTCCCCGTCGACTTCGCGCTGCACGACACCTACTGGGTCGTCGCGCACCTGCATTACGTGCTCTTCGGCGGGTCGGTCTTCGGCGTGATGGCCGGGCTGTACTACTGGTTCCCGAAGATGACCGGGCGGATGCTCAGCGAGGGCCTCGGCAAGATCCAGTTCGTGCTGATGTTCATCGGGTTCAACCTGACGTTCTTCCCGATGCACCAGCTCGGGCTGGCCGGGATGCCGCGGCGGATCGCCGACTATTCGTCGACCGCCGGTTGGAACGACCTCAACCTTCTCGCGACGATCGGCGGTTTCACCATCGCTGCCAGCATGATCCCGCTGCTGTGGAACATCTTCGTGTCACTCCGGAGCGGCAAGCCGGCCGGGGACGATCCCTGGGAGGGCAATACGCTCGAGTGGGCAACGACGTCGCCACCGCCCCCATACAACTTCGACCACCTTCCGGAGATCCGCTCCGAGCGGCCTCTGTTCGACCAGCGTCACGGTCATGCCGCCCCGGCGGCAACGGCCGTCGTCCCGCAGTCAGCCTCGACGAGTCACTGACCGATGGCCACCGATAGCCACGCCCTGACGCCCCAGGACCACAGCCCGGTCGCGGGCCTCGCTCACGACGAGCGCGGCGGCATCAGCAATGTCGTGCTCGGGATGTTGCTGTTCATCACCTCCGAGGTGATGTTCTTCGCGGGCCTCTTCGCCGCGTACTTCAACGTCCGAGCCAACGCACCGCAGTGGCCGCCGATCAACGCGGAGACGGGCGAGGCGTTCCACCTCGAGATCCTGCCACTCGTCGGGCCGGCGACGGTCCTGCTGATCCTGTCCTCGTTCACGTGCCAGTTCGCCGTTTGGGCGATCCGCCGCGGTGACCGGACAGCGTTCCTGCGGAACATCGGCGTCACCTTCGCGATCGGCGTGACCTTCCTGATCATGCAGGGCATCGACTACACGATCCTGTACAGCGAGGGCGTCACGCTCGGGTCAGGGACGTTCGGGACGACCTACTTCACGCTGACCGGGTTCCACGGCGCGCACGTCTTCGGCGGCGCGATCATGCTCGGTGTGGTGCTCTACCGAGGTCTGGCCGGCCAGTTCTCCGCGCGCCATCACGACGCGGTCGAGGCGGTGTCGCTCTACTGGCACTTCGTCGACGTGGTCTGGATCCTGCTGTTCTCGCTCCTGTATCTGCTGCCGGGCAAGTCGCCGGCCGGGGTCTGAGCGTGCATCCTCTTCGCCATCCGCGCAACGCGATCTTCGTCGGCCTGATGTTCTCGCTCATCGGTGTCGTCTACTGGTTCGTGCAGTACAGGGCGGATTTCCACGCCGACATCGCGGGCGTGACGCTGCTCCTTCTGTTGGGTGTGGCCGTCAGCATCATGGCCTACGTCCTGATCGCCGGCTCCCCGAACGACTGATCCTCGCCGATGTTCGAGGACCTCTGGAACAGCATCCTGGAGCTGACGAGCAAGTTCGTCATCCCCGATTGGGGCTCCGTCATCGCGATGCTGCCCGTGCTGGTGTTCGCCGGGGCGATCGTCGTCATCGGGATCCTGTTCTGGATCATCTGGCGTCACCCGAAGCCTCGGGTCGGCAAGGTCAAGGTGGAGCCGGTGCCTCCGGCCGGCGTGCACATGCCGGGACCGTCATGGGCGCCGCCGCTGGCCGCGCTCGGCGCATTCATGCTCTTCCTTGGGCTCGTCTTCGGCGGCCCGCTGCTGATCGTCGGTGTCATCGGGCTCACGGTCACGCTGCTGTACTGGCTGGTGGAGGCCGTCCGCCTCTACGACCACGACCTCGGGTCGACCGTCCCCGAACTTCCTGAGGTCACCCACACCGGTCCGCCTCCGGGCGTGCACATGCCGGGTCCGTCGTTCCTGCCGTTCCTCGCCGCCCTCGGGGCCGGATTGCTGTTCCTCGGCCTGGTCTTCGGCGGTTGGATCCTGGCAGCCGGGGTCATCGCGCTGATCCTGACGCTGGCCGGGTGGATGGGTGCGGCTCGCGCTGAATTCGAGAAGACCGTCGAAGCGGACACGACCGGCCACCTCGAGAACATCCCCGAGCCCCGGACGCCGAAGCTCCTGCTGTCCGGCCTGGCGATCATGCTGGTCGCGGCATTCGTCGTCCAGGTCGGTTGGATACCACCGCGTGCCTCCGGCGAGGAGGCCTCCCCGGGCGCGTCGGGTGCCCCTGGCGGGTCGGGTGCACCGTCGCCCCCGCCCGTCGCCGGCGCGACGCCGACCGTGCATGCCAAGGACATCCAGTTCGTCGATAAGACGTTCCAGGCTCCGGCAAACAAGCCATTCGACCTCGACTTCGTCAACGAGGATGCGGCGATCCCGCACAACATCGAGATCAAGGACGGCGGCGGGAACGTGATCTTCAAGGGCGAGATCGTCACCGGCGTCAAGACCGCCACCTACAAGGTGCCGGCACTCCAGCCGGGCCAGTATCCCTACCTCTGCACGGTCCACCCGACGATGACCGGGACCGCGACCGTCCAGTAGCGATCGATCCGCGGGTCCATCACGTCGCGTCGCCTGATCCTCGTCGCTCTCGCCATCGCAGTCGCCACGACCGCGGGCGTGTGGTGGTACGTCAACCAGGGTTCCGCGGACGGCCACGCCGCGGTCGGTGAACCGGCACCGCCCATCGTCGGCACGACGCTCGACGGCCAGCCGTTCGACCTCGCCTCACTTCGCGGGCGTCCCGTCGTCGTCAATTTCTGGGGCCCGTCATGCATCCCGTGCCGTGACGAGTTCCCCGAGTTCCTCCGGGAGCTCGAAGCCCACAAGGCCGACGACCTCGCGATCGTCGGCGTCCTGACCGACGATCCACCCGAGCCGGCGCGCCAGTTCGTCGCCCAGTACGGGGCGACCTGGCCGACCGTCATCGATCCGAACGAGTCGATCAAGCATGCGTATCGCATCGTCGGGCGCCCATTCACGTGGTTCATCGACCGGTCCGGCGTGATCCGCGCGCGACAGATCGGCGGCCCGATGACCGACCAGGAGTTCCAGAACCACTACGACAAGATCCGCTGACGTGGCGAGCGTCGCCGCCGGGACTCCGGCTGTCTTCGTCAAGGGGGTCGCGAAGCGGTACGAGGGCCGTCCGGTGGTCGACGCCGTCTCGCTCGAGGTCGGCGCCGGCGAGGTCGTCGCGCTATTGGGGCCCAACGGCGCCGGCAAGACGACGACCGTCGAGATCATCGAGGGCTACCGGCGAGCGGACAGCGGGGCGGTCCGGGTCCTGGGAACTGATCCATGGCGCGCCGGGCGGGCACATCGAGCTCGCGTCGGACTGATGCTCCAATCGGGCGGGTTCGACATGCGGGCCCGTCCGGCCGAGACGCTCCGGCAATATGCGGCATTCCATGCGGACGCGATCCCACCCGATGACCTGATCGACGAACTCGGATTGCGTGCCGTCGCAAGGACGCCGTATCGGCGCCTGTCCGGCGGGGAGCGACAGCGTCTCGCGTTCGCGGTCGCGCTGGTGGGCCGCCCGGACGTTGTGATCCTCGACGAACCGACCGCCGGCATGGACCCGGAGGCACGAGCGGTCGTCCGCGGCCGGATCGAGGCCGCCCGGAACGATGGGCGGGCGATCCTTCTCACCAGCCACGAGCTATCGGATGTCGAACGCCTCGCGGACCGGATCTCCATCCTCGTCGATGGCCGGATCGTCGCCAGCGGCTCCGCCTCCGAGCTCTCTGCGGCGCGTAAGCCGACACTGCGCTTCGGTCTCGATCGCGTTCTGGATCCGGACGAGGTGGCGGCCCTCGGTCGGGTGCTCGGGGCCGGCGTCGTCGCCAACGACGCCGCAGGCGGCTACGAGGTCGCTGGTGTCTCACCGTCCCCGGTGCTATTGGCCGCACTCGCGTCGTGGTGCGCGGAGAAGGGACTCCTGATCACCTGGTCGCAAACGACCGGCGGGAGCCTCGAACACACGTACCTGGACCTCGTCGCCGCGAGTCGTGGTGACGCCGCGGAGCGTCCACGGTGAGCGCGCCGGCGTCGTTCGGGCGCCTGGTATCCGCGCAGGCCACGGTCGAGGGCCGCCTGACCCTACGACGCGGCGAGAACCTGCTCGCGATGGTCATCCTTCCGGCCGCCGCGCTCTGGTTCCTCGGCTCACTGCCCGGTAGCACCCGGACCGTCGACTCGATCCTCCCCGGGGTCCTCGCGCTGGCGCTCGTGGCGAGTGGCCTCGTGAATCTCGCGATCGCGACCGGTTTCGAGCGTGGCTATGGCGTCCTCAAGCGTCTCGGTGGATCTCCCCTGGGACGCGACGGGCTGCTGGTCGCCAAGCTTGTCGTCGTGGCGGTGATCGCCGTCGCCCAGGTCGTCCTGTTGGTCGCGCTGGCCGTCGCGTTGGGCTTCCGAGCCGGTCCGGACGCCTCCCCCGCTGCTCTCCTTGCGGCCATCGCCCTCGGAAGCGCGACGTACTGCGGGATCGGCCTGCTGCTGGCGGGCACACTGCGAGCCGAAGCCACGCTCGTCCTGGCGAACGTCCTGTTCCTCGTAGCACTCGTGCTGGGCGGCGTGCTTGTCCCGATCGCCGATCTGCCCGACGGGCTGCGATCGATCGCGCTCCTGTCGCCGGTCGGGGCCCTCGCCGAGATGTTCCGATACGCGCTCGGACTGGGTGGAGACTTCCTACAGAACGCGGCGGTGGTGGCGGTCTGGGGCATCGGCGCAGCGCTGGCGACCGCGCGCCTCTTCCGCTGGGACTGACCCCTCGCCGACCGCCCCGTCGACCGTGAACGTTTCGCCCCCGCGGATACTCATTGAGGTCGACGTCGCCATCCCGGCATCGTCGATACATGAGGGAGTCCCGTGCGGGATCTCGTCGAACGAGCCCAGAACGGCGATCGCGAGGCATTCGGCGCGCTGGTCGGACTGATCAGCGACCGGATGTACGGGCTGGCCGCCCGGATCCTTCGCGATAGCGACCTCGCCGAGGATGCCCTGCAGGGCGCACTCATCAACGCGTGGCGCCAACTCCCCGACCTCCGGGACCCCGATCGCTTCGAAGCGTGGGTCCGCAAAGTGCTGGTCCATGCCTGCTACGCCGAGGCCAGGCGTCGTCGGTCGTGGGCGGCCAACGTTCGAGTCTTGCCGGTCGACGGGCCGGCGGGCGCCGATGACATCGTCTCGATCGATGACCGCGACCAACTCGACCGCGCCTTCCGGCGCCTGAGCGTCGAACAACGGGCGGTCTTCGTGTTGCACCACCACGAGGGCAGATCCCTCGTCGAGATCGCCGACACGCTCGGCATCCCGGCGGGGACGGCCCGCTCCCGATTGCATTACGCGACGCGGGTGCTGCGCGGGGCCATCGCGGCCGACGCGGAGCCGCTCGCTCCCGAAGGACGGCTGGCATGACGAGCGAACGCGACTTCGACCGGATCGCCCGAGCCTGGCTGGCTGGGTATCCGAACGAGGCTCCCGACCGAGCGGTCGCCGCCGTCCTCGCCGCCATCGAGACGACCCCGCAGGTGCGGCGGTCGTGGCGGTGGCCGGCCTGGAGGCAGATCCACATGACGCCACGCACATTCGCGATCGTCGGCACGCTGCTGCTGGCGATCGTCATCGGCGGTTCGCTGCTCCTCAGGGAGCAGTCGAACGTCGCTCATCCCAGTCCCTCACCGTCGGTCGTGCCGGCCGATGTCCTTCCATCGCTGGTAGGGCGATGGGCCGGTGCTCCGCATACCGTGACCGGCATCGCCGAGGGATCGATCGTCCGCGCGACGGTCAGTGACTCCGGCCTCTGGCAGATCGGTGGTGCGACCATCCCCGCCGGCCTGAACTCCGATGTGGCTGTGAGCGGGCCGGATCGACTTACCCTGACGACCATCGACACGAAGACCTGCCAAAAGGGCGATGTGGGTACCTATCGGTTCTCCCTATCGCCAGGCAAGAAGCGGCTCACGCTGACGTCAGAGAGAGAGCCGTGCGCCGCCCGATCGATCGTCGTATCGGGCGACTGGGTCCGCAACGATTGCACGACTGGTTCGGGTATCGCCGGCGGCGACTTGGACTGCTACGGCGACCTCGAGCCCGGGACGTATCCATCCCGGGAAGTCGATCTCCGGCACGAGATCGGCAACGGCGATACGACGACATTCGGAGCGCTTACCTTCACGGTCCCGGCTGGCTGGTCGCACGTCGCCGATAACGCCACACGCTTCTGGCTGATGAAGTCGGATGGATACGCTCACTTGAACGATCCGGACCTCAAGGACGAGAGCATCTACGTGTTCGGACATCCGCAAGCCTCGTCACAGGAGAAGGGTTGCCCATCCGCGCCGCAGGACGGGGTCGGGCTGACGGCCGGCGCGATCATGGCCGCGATCACGAGTCGTGCCGCATTCACAGCGACCACGCCCCGATCGATCACGATCAACGGCCGCTCGGGTCTCTGGACCGACCTCCGGCTCGATCCCTCCTGGAAGCAGAGCTGCGACTTCCGCGACGACGGCAGCCCGGTCGCGCCGATCCTGTATGCCAACACCGGGCTCAGCGCGGTGGATGCCACCGCCCGCGAGCGGCTCGTCCTGCTCGACATCGGACACGGTGACACCGTCGCGATCGAGATCTTCGCGGCCGACCCACCGGACTGGGATTCGTACGTCGCGGAGGCGATGCGCATCGTCGAGAGCATGCAGTTCGCGGAACCCGTAGCGTCCAACTGAACCTTTCTGCCGGCATGGACGCCATACGCTGTCGAGCACGACCACCCAGGCCGTGTCCGACACGAGGCGACCGTGGACCAGCGAGGACTCGTCGAGCGAGCGAGGCAGGGCGAGCATGACGCCTTCGCCGATCTCCTCGACGTGCGCCTCGCGCGGCTGGACGCGGCCGCCCGCCTGATCCTCCGCGACGGCGAGCTCGCGCGCGACGCCGTCCAGGAGACGATGATCCGCGCCTGGCGCGATCTGCCCGGTCTCCGCGATCCGGACCGATTCGATGCCTGGCTGCAACGGCTGCTCGCCAACGCGTGTCTCGACCTCGTTCGCCGTCGCAAGCGGCGAGTCATCGAAGTCGAGCTCACGCCGATCGACGCACCATCCGCGGTCGATATCGCGACCGGGCTCGCCGACCGCCAGCTGCTCGACCAGGCCCTCGCCGGACTGGCACCCGGGCATCGGGCGGTCGTTGCCTTGCATTACCTGCTGGGGATGCCGCTGCCGGAGGTGGCGGCGTCCCTGGGTATCCCGATCGGGACGGCCAAGTCACGGCTCCACTACGCGCTCGCCGCGATGCGGATCAGCGTGACGGCCGAACCCGACACGGCCCCGGCGACCGTCGCAGGAGGACTGGCATGACCTCGCCTCGACGGTTCGAACAGGACGTGCCGGCGCTTCTCGCCGACCTGTACCTCGCCGGGACCCCCGACTACCGAGACGACCTCGTCCGACAGGTCCGCGCCGTTCGGCAACGACCAGCCTGGACGTTCCCAGGAAGGTGGCTTCCGATGGAGATCACGACCGCGCGGGTGCCGATGACCCGCCTGACCATGCGCCAGCTCGGGTTGCTGGCCCTCATAGCGATCCTGGTCGCGGCCCTGTTCGCC